>JBIIMX010000136.1:0-8102 GCA_044337765.1 Pirellulales bacterium
GCATCCGGGAAGCGGAGCGGCCCGGGGGGCCGCAGACCGACACGCTCGAAGATCTCGACTGGCTGGTTGGTGATTGGGCGCTCGTGCCCGACGCTCGAGACAAAGAGGCTGCAGAAGAAGCGACTGCTGGCCGGGGCAAGGCCGCACCGGCAATCACGATGAGGGTCCGCTGGGACGCCACCCGCATGTTTCTCCTCCGCGACGTGCGGCAGGCGGCTTCTGCGGAAGCGGACCAGCCGCCGGCTGAGATCCAGCAGCGGATCGGCTGGGATCCACTCGTGGGTCGGATTCGAGCCTGGAGTTTCGCGACCGACGGCAGCCGAAGCGAGGCTACCTGGTTTCGCGACGGCAACTCCTGGGTGGTCAGGGGCACATCCGTGCATCCCGACGGCAGGCAGACGACCACCGTCAATATCTACACCTACGACAACAACGACCGCTGCACATGGCGGACGCTCGAGGATCCACTGGAATCGAGCGTCGGTCTGCTCACCCGGGCCACGTGGGTGCGTCAGCCGGAGGGGCCGAAGCGATGAAGAACGTGCATCACGCCGCCCCCTCTCGACAAGCATCATTGTTTTTGTGGTGCTCGAGGGCCGCCATGACCGTTGGCATGACCGTTGCCATGACCGTCGGCACGGCCGTTGGTGTTTGGTCGTCCGTGGCCGGCAACGGCGGCGCCGCACCGGCCGCGGATTCAGCCGCGGATTCCGTGACGGCTTCGGCTGTCTTGGCCGACGAAGACGACGGTGACCTCGCTCGCAAGGCCGACATCATGCACGGTCGGCGGTGGCAGCGGGCGATCTCCGAACTGGGTGCTTGGCTGGCGACGCAGACGTTGTATTCGCCCGCCGAGGTACGCGGGATCAAGACGCAGTTCAACGCCCGTGTGGCGGCGATGTCATCCTACGAAATCGAATACCTGCTGGACTCGATCACGGCGAAACTCGAGGTGCTCGACACGCCGGAAGGCCGTGACGCCAAGGCCTGGCTCGGCGAATATCTCGCCGCAATGTCCGATGCGCGACGGGCTGCGGAACTCCGCCGCATTCCGAACCTGCTCGACATGAATTCCGAGCAACTCTGGCGGGAGATCCAGCGCATCGATCGACTGCGTGCCAGCCTGCAGCAGCGTCAGCAGTCTGCCGAGTCGCGGCAGGCGACACTCGTGGACCGAGCCGCGGCCGGTCGGCGGGCGACCGCTGAGGCCGCCAATGCAGCGGCGGCCCGCCCGCGGTCGGCACCCGCCCATTCACCGTATCGGCGGGGCGGTGGCTCGGCGCCATTTTCCGACGTGCAACGGCGGCCGCCGGTGATCCCCATCGGCGTGTTTGGCGGGTTCATGTTCTGACCGCCCGCGCGACGAGAATCGACAAATTCCCCGCAGTACAATAGGCTGAACAGATTCATCGGGCTTGCTGAGATCCTTCTCTGCCATACGTAACAGTTCGACTGTCTCCACATGCCGACGCCCCGTCTTCGTCGCTCCAAGCTGTCCCAGTCGGTCTGCACCAGACTGTCGAAGGCAATCATCTCCGGTGAGTTTGAGCCGGGCATGCGGATCTCGGAACCGCTTCTGTCGTCGAGGCTCGGCGTCAGCCGGGCTCCGATCCGCGAGGCTCTGATCGAACTTCAGGTGCGTGGGCTCGTCGTATTTGATCCGACGGGCCATACCCGAATACCCGTGCTTGAACCGAAGGACGTCGAGGAGATCTACGCAGTCAGGCTGATGATCGACCCGGTGGCGGCGTCGCTGGCCGCGCAGCATGCAAAGGCCGACACCTTCAAATCTCTCGAGGCGATCATCGCCGCGACGAAATTGGCGAAAACGCTCGCCGATGTCTCGCGGCTCGACACTGAGTTCCACGACAGGATCATCCGCGCGACAGGCAACCGGCGGCTTTTGCTCTGCTGGAACGTGCTTCGCGACCAAGTGGGCCTGTGGCTCACGCAGATGCATCTTCGACACCAGTCGGTGACGCGTCGGACAAAGCAGTTGACCGTCGAAGCGCACCAAATGCTGCTCGACCTCATCCGCTCAGGCGATTCAAAGAAGGCATCTGACGAGGCCCGTAGGCACGTGGCCGACTGGATCAAGCTGATGCCGTCGGTTCCCGCTACCGAAACAGGTGATAATCTGCTTGACCCGCCATGAACGTCGCGGGGCTCGGAAAAGGGGACATTCTCGATCCTGTTCGGCAGAGTTTGTACCGCCCCCGTGGCGGCACGCTTCCAACTTGTCCGTGTCCGCGTGGCGGCAAGTTTCCAACTTGTCCGTGTCCCCCGCCGGATTCCACAAGTTGAAAACTCGTGGCCACGGGAGTCGAAGGCTTCGGTCACCTCCCCCGTGGCGGCAAGTTTCCAACTTGTCCGTGTCCCCGTGGCGGCACGTTTCCAACTTGTCCGTGCCCCCGTGGCGGCAAGTTTCCAACTTGTCCGTGCCGATGCGAGCCTGCGGCTTGCCCCTTGCGAGATCACGCGTTCAGCGACCGAGACCGACGCCGCCGCTCTGGCCGTCGAGGCCGGGGCTGACCGGAGCGAAGCCGTCGTCTTCCTCTTCGACCGTCAGCCGATCTTCCTCGAAGATGAACTCGCCCCATACCGCCGGGTTGAGGCGGGCCTCGGAGGGCAGATCGCTGATCACCGTCTGGCTTTTCCCGCTCCAGTAGAGCCGCTCGGCCGTGACCACCCCGTTGGGGTCGCTCCGCAACACGCCTATGTCGCCCCGCAGTCGGGCGCCGGACGCCGGTGGCTTGGCGCCGATCGCCTTCCAGGGGATTGCGGCGGTGAGCGTCCACGAGGAGGATTTCAATTCGTCCCAGGTTTCGCGGCGGGCGGCCACCTTGGCTTCTGGAACGGGCCGAACCTCCTCCATTTCAGTCCGGCCGACGGGGCTCTCGAAGAGAGCCCGTCGCTCCGGCGACGCACCGGCCGCCACGGGCCGATAGAGCACGGCGAGCGGCTTGGTGCCATCGACCATCGTGAGCACGAGCCGCAGGTCGCCGTTCAGCGGAGAAATCCGCTTTGCATCGGCCGCTGGATCGAGACCGAGGGTGATGTCCACGGCGTCGCCACCCTGAAAAACACGCAACGGGTCACGGGCGACATTTTTCAGCGGCGACTGGTCTGTCACCCGCACCGCGACATAAAGAAACTCCGCACTGTAGGCCAACGCGCCGATGACACGGTCGACCGCATGATCCCCCACGTGCAGCCCCCCCTCGTTCCGCTCATGGATCGTGACGAAGAGATCCTTCGGCCAGGCCGTCAGCGAGCCGTCGATCGTGAGCGGGCGGCGCACGAGTTTGACCTGCATCGACTTGCTGCCGGCGGCGGTCTCGGCAGCTTGCGCGACCGCGGCACGCCGGGTCTCCTGCTCGCTGGTCCGCGCCAGATCGTTTCCCGTCACCGTGACTGTTCCTTGGAGGCGGCGAACATCCTCGAGCCCCTCGACACGGACCACGCTCGCATGCGTGTGGCCGGCCACGGCGTAGACCTGGCCATCCTCGGCCTTCACCACGCATCCCTGGTAGTGCTCCATCGGCAGCCGCACGTCGCTCAGATCGACCTTTCCAGGCGTCCATTCCGGCATCGTCCAACGTCGCAATCCGTAGCCCTTCGGCCCGCCAAACACGCAGCCGACCAGAAAGCCGTCGCCCGAGTAGCAGAACCAGTCGCCTTGATCGCTGTTGGTGAAGAAGTATTCCTCTTCGCCCACGACCACGCGGCCGATCGGGAAGTGTTCCTGGTTGAGCACGCCGGGCGGACGGTCGAACCCGAAGGAGCTGCTGTAATATCCTTCGTGGCGGGCGAACTCGTTGAAATATTCCCACAGCATCGTTTGGCCATCCGGGGCGATCAGCCGCGTGCCGATCATGAAGATGCGGCCATCGGGCGTGCCCCAGAGGTTTTCCGTTCGGGCACCCTTGCCACGCGTGTGCGTCTCGAATTTTTCCAGTTTCCCGAGTTCGTAGAGGGGCACGCCGTCGGCCTGAAACGAGGACGGCCGCAGCCGGTATCCCAGGGCATAGAACGTGAGATCCTCCCCGACGGTCCAGCCAAGCCGCTCTCTGGGAGCGGGCATCGTCTGGACCTCGTCCACCTCCGGCACACGGTCGCCGTTGAGGTCGTTCCAGAGGAACAGCAGCTTCTCGCGATCGACGGTGGCGAACCGCTCGCGGAGATCGTCGCGGCGATCCACATCGCCCCATGCGGCCAGGGAGCCGATGGCGGCCATGGGGAGTGCCACACCGCCACGTTCTTCGTTCACGGCAGCGATCGGATTGTGCTTGAGACCCACGAGATACCGCCGGTCGCGAGAATAGATCGGCCGATCCGGCGGCGGTGCGCCGGCGAGGCACCGCGGGTCGTCGTTGCGGTGCACGAGACTTTCGAGCTTCCAGTCCCGGGTGGCCCAGTCGATGCGAAACAGCATGCCGTTGTAGGTGAGGCACGAACGGTCGCCTTCGTCGAGCCAGCCGCCGCCCCCGTACTGCGTCGGACCGAGGAACCAACGGTCGGGCGTGCCATCGGCGGCGAACCGCATGATCCGTTTGGGCTGGTATGAATCGTCGGCCACCCAGATTCGCTCCTTGACGTCCACGGCCGTCTGCCTGGGATGGTCGAGTCGCGCAGGGTCCCACGGCCCGGCAGTCGGACGCCCCGACCCGATCGCGCCGGCAGGCGTGCCATCGGCAGCGAAGATCTTGATCGTGCCGCTGGCCATGTCGGTCACCAAGATTCGGCCCTGCTTGTCCACAGCCAAGCCGGTTGGCTGCTCGAACTGGCCCTGCGGCACCACGACGTGAGGCGGTTCGTCGCCCTCGAGCGGCACTCGCACCACCCGCCTGTCGGAGATTGCAAGCAGCCCGCCCTCGGCGTCGAAGGCGAGTTGGCCCGGCCGCCGCAGGGGGATGTTGTGAACGACACTCGCCGGGGCCGAGTCGTCGTCGATCGGAGGCATCTGAAGCACCGCGATCCGTTCGGTCATCGGCACGGGCAGCCCGTCAGGATCGCCCCCGGCCGGAGTCCACGCCACGATGCCCTCGAATCCGGCATCGAGCCCCACCGCTTTCGTGATCCTGACGCGAATGGCCCGCGCGGTGACCACGTCGCCGAAATCGACATGCCGGCAGGTGGGAACCTGACCGAAATACCCGGCAAAGTTCGGCTCGGGCCGCAGCGTGCTGATCGTTTTCCAACCGGCCGAAGCATTCACGGCCGCGGCATCGGGATCGGTCTCGCCAGTCCAGATGGAGACATCGAGTTCGCCGAATACCGGATAGCTAAGGGAGATGCCGCGAAGACGCTGCGGAGCCGGCCACACCAGCGCCGTCGCCGCGGGCGCGGCCGGGCACACCGTCCGCTCGGCCGCGCGCTTCGTCTGCCAGCCGCCCTTGCGCGTGGACTGTCCTTCTCCATCAACCCTTCGGGCTGCAGGAGCGGAGTCGGTCATGCGGTGCGACACCACCTGGGCGAAGACGAGCCGTTTGGTCTTGAACCGTAGAGCTCGGGTTTGGAGGCCGCCTGGCGGCGCGAGCACAACGCCCGGACCATTGCCTGGAGGCATCCCGGCAGAACCGCTCGGCAGACGGATCCACTTCCCATCGGCGGTCTCACCTTCGTTGAGATCTTCGGCAAGTTCGCCGAGTAGATCGTCGACCTCGGGATCGCCCACCGCCCCGCCCGGCGTGAGTTCGGCCGATGCCGCCTTGGGTGCCAGGGCGTTCGCTGGATCGAGGCCTGGCTTCAACGCATAGACCGCCATCGTGGCGTCGGGCACCAGCACCGACCCAAACTCCACAGGCTTGCGGAAGGCGACCACGACGGAACCGGCGAGTTCGCCCGTGGTCGGGGCATCCCCGAAGCTCGCCTGCGTCGAACTCGGCAGCGTCACACTCGGCAGCGTGCGTGTTCCTTGATCGGGCGTCTTGCCCGTGAGGAACGTCGCGTAGAGCTGCATCAATTCGTCGTAATCCTCATCCCTGTAGTTTTTATCGACCCTGGCCCGCTGGCCTTTTCCCCGGAACAGACCGATACCGGGAACACACCGGGAGGGATCGATGTCCTCCGACGCGAGGCTGGAAGTCAGCCACGACTCGGCGGGGGCCTGAATCGACCAATACAGGCGTCCCGCGCGGGCTGCCGCCCCCCCGACAATCTCGTATCCCGGCGAGATCCACGGCAGCATGGCATCGGGCTTGCAGGAGAAGACCTGTCGCATCTTGAACTCGCGGGACGGCACCACGCGATTGACCAGTTCAGGCGTCACCAAATAGGCAGCCGTGTCGTCGCAGGCGATGTACATCGGGCCCCGAAAGCCCTGGGCAATGCTGGGCGTTCCCCAGAGCTTGTTGCCTTCGAGATCGGTGGCGATGCAAGAGTCGCCGTTTTCGGCGCACAGCGATCCAAACCACATCATGTCGCCCATGGCGGCGGCGCAATTGGGTGGGCTGTGATCAGCCAGCCAGCCCCCGCCGCCCTTGCCCGGCGGCGGGGCCCGCCACGGCGGCTGGCCGGCGTTGTTGACGGTCAGTTCGTAGGTCAGGGTGAAGGGCGGCCGCGTGAGTACCTTCCATGTATATTCCCCCGGGGGCACAGGGCGGCCGGAATCGTCCCGCAGATCCCAGTCCTCACGGGAGCTTCCCCGTGGCCTTGCGATCTCGGCGGAGAGCCGACGCACGAGTTTTTTACCGTCGCGATCGTAGACATGGGTTGCGGCGAAGCCGTCGTAGGGCATCTCGTAGGTGATGCCCACCGGCAATCTTGCGTCGTCCTGCCGGTCAGCACTTTCCGCACCGCTGAGACCGCGCACCGCGAGGCACAGCACAACGCATGCCGCTACGGCCAGTGCCCGCAACAGACCTGCCGAAGCGGGCCGGTCGATATCGCAAGAGCTAGAAGGCACGCCCATTCGACACTCCTAGACCCCGGATACCATGACGACACTGCCGCTGGGAAAGGGGGCTGTTTGCGGATCGATGTGGCCGAGGTATCACTCGAAAACCGCCGGAGCAAGGACGTCGGGTCTCGCGAAGGTGTAGTATGTCGAGGGCCACACGACCGGATTGAGATCGTCCCATCCCGACACGTCGTTGTCGTTGAGCATGATGCCGAGCCGGAAGCCCTTGCCGCTGGCGAACTCGACCTCCTGCTCAGGCCGTTGCATCGGGGTCATCGACGACTGCGGGATTTTGACTTCGATGACCATGGCCGTGGCCTTTGAAAGATCGGCTCCGGTCGCCGCCTCAAGGAGCATCCGTTCCGCGGCCACCGGCGTGGTGTCGTCGAGCACCCGGATCGACCGCGGCGCCACCTCCGGCGAAAGCAGGGCGTTGAGTTCGGGCTTGCCGTAGTTTGCCCGCCAGGTATCGCGAAATACGGCCGGCTTCCCGTCGATCACGGTGAGGTTGTACTTGAAGCCCTCGGGATAAGAGTTGATGGCAATCTCGACGCCGTCCTGGAGGTAGTGCTTGCCCGGATCCTTCTGGAAGAGCACGGCCTTGTCGTCGAACTTCACCACCTGCACGTAGAGATCGGTCCCTTCCCAGGCGAGCCGCACCACGGCGCTCGAGTTCTCCGGGCCGATCGCCTTTCCGGCCAGTTCCGGGGTGATCAGGATCGGCTTGAGCCCGCGCCACTTTGCCGGGTCGCCGTCCATCGCGAGAGGCGCGGCGAGTTTCGGAATGGCGAACGTCGCCACCGCCGGCACCGGCCACTCCCTCACAGGCTGGGCCGGCGCGGCGGCGAGCGCCGCCGCAAGCGGCGCATCCACCTTCACGTTCACCGAATGTTTCTGGATCCGCTCGATGCCGGTGACTGTCAGCCAGTGGTAGGCCTGTGCCGAATAGTCGCCGAGCACCATGTGGGCCTTGCCGTCGTTGCCGACGAACCCGTACGACTGCCGGGCGTTGTCGAGCCACATGCCGGTCCAGCCCATGGCAACCGGCGTGCCGAGCACGCCGGTGCCGAGCCCGTCGGCATCCATGGTCTCAAACTCGCACTCCGCGCCGCGGCCGGCGAAAGTGATATCGAGCATGTTGTGAAGCCCGAAGAAGCCGGCCTTCAGGCCCTTGGGATCGAGGGGGTTGAGCCAGCGCACA
>JBIIMX010000137.1:0-8060 GCA_044337765.1 Pirellulales bacterium
CGCCGGGGGCGTGGAGCGCGGCGAGGGCCGCGTCGGGCATGTCGAGCCGCTTGTCCTTCTCGGCCAGATGCTGGTGGAAGCCGGGCAGCTGCACGAAGAGAAATGGAAAGTCACCCTGTCCCCACCGCTTTCGCCAGCTGTGGATGATGGCCGGCATCACGTCGCGGTATTCCCGACCCATGCCGCTGTTGTATTCGCCCTGGTAGTAGATCACGCCGCGGATCGTGTAGCCCGAGATCGGGGCGATCATGGCGTTGTACGACACGACCGGCTTGATGGGCCGCTTCGTCATCTCAGCGAGCGCTGGGGATGCGAGGAGCGTCTCCTCGTCGATCCACGATTGGCCGGGCACGATCGACACGGCGTTGACAAGCCCGACGGGCACGCCAAGCCGCTTGTGTATCTCGCGGCCGAAGAAGTAGCTCACGGCCGAGAAGCCGGAGAGCGTGCCGCGGTTGGCGGTCTTCCAGCTGATGGCGACGTCGTCGGCCGGCTTCTCCGCCTGCCCGCCGGGCACGTTGGCGAACCGGATCTGCGGAAACTGGTCGCTCGCGGCGATCGCCTCGGCGCCGGTGGAGGCCTGGGCCAGACCCATCATCATGTTCGACTGCCCGCACGACACCCAGACCTCGCCGACGAGCACGTCTTTGAAGGCGATCGTATTCGTGCCCGCGACCGACAGCGGAAACGGGCCACCCGCCTCGAGCGGCGCGAGCGTCACTTCCCAACGCCCGTCACGGGCCGTGGCGGCGACCTCCTGCCCGCGGAACGAGACCACCACCCGCTCCCCCTCGTCGGCCCAGCCCCAGATGCGGACGGGCATGCCCCGCTGCAGCACCATCCCCTCCGAAAAGATACCCGGCAGTCGGACCTCCGCGCGGGCCGTCACGGGGGCGACGAACAGGAGGCAGATCGCCACGGCGATCCTGTAACGGGCGATCGGAGAGAAGCGGTGCCTTGTGAATGCGGTCAACGTACCGGATCCATCAGTCATTTTTTGGTCACGTCTTTGGGCACGTCGAAGTCCTTGACGCCACCCTTCTTATCGAGATCGACAACGGTGGTGTAGGGTTTGAACAGCGGCTTCGGCATGGTCATCGCCTGCGTCTGCTCGGGCGTCAGTGCCTCGAATCCGCTGATCTCGACGGTATATGACCCGCCGAGCACCCCGAAACCGTCGACCGACCGATAGGTGCCGTCGGTAATCACGATGCTCGTCGCCGGTCCCCGATTACCCTTGTCGAAATCGGGGGTGAACCGCAGCAAACCGCTGGGGACCGGTTTTCCATCGTGCGTCACGGTGCCCGAAATCTCGTAGCGGGCCAAGCGGGCAGGCCCGCCGCAGCCGACACTGGCGGACGCCAGAGCCAGCACGATCGCACTCCTGGCAAGGTATGTGATGGGTGAACTCCCTGTTGATGCGAGCACTAATACGCTCCGAGAACGCTGCCATCCCTGCGATTTGCCAGCCGCCTCAAGATCGTCGCGTCGATGTCCTGGTTCAGAAGTCGCACCGACCCGTCTGCGTATACGAACGATGCCCCTCCGGGGTGATTGCTGCTGTAGCCCTTCGACGCGCTGATGGTGCTGAAGTCGTTGATCCCGTAAAAGGTCGACGCGCAATTCAAGCCCATGCCCCGGTGATAGCAGCAATTGTCTGTGTCACCATTGCACCAGCCGGCGTTGTTGTTGCCCGCCCAGACGCCGGATGCCGGGTTGATGGGGGCGATGTTCATGTTAAAGCTGCCGCTGTTGGGGCCCCACTGCGTCGTGCCTCCGGTGCCGCGGCCGCCCCCGGTGACGGCATCCACACGCTCCCCCCCGGCCAGCGTAGAGCCCAGGCCATCCGGCACGTCCTTGAATTTCACGCTTGAATTCGTGAAGGCGATACCATTCAAGATGATCGGCACGCGAATGTGGCTCGGCCAGACGTACACTCTCTCGTCGATCCGCGCGCTTTGGACCGCGGTGTCGTGCATGGAAAGCATGTAGTTTGCCCGCCCGTAGCGGACGCTCTGCCCGGCCAAAATTCTCCTTGCATCCTTGTTTTCGGTGCGATCCGAAGAGCGGGGGCCCTGTGGGTCTGAAGGACACAGGAAGTTCGGTATGCCCCGCCCGATGAGCGGGGCCAGGATAGCGCTCGAGCCCGTTGCGACCAGCGTGTTGGTGCCGGCTGGGGCGGGCATGACCCGATTCGGATTGAGCTGCACGAAGATATCGTTCTGTTCAATATAGGGCAGGATGAACGTGCCCCACGCCCAGTTCGGAGCGATTGGCGGATCAACCCAGGCATCATAGCTGCGGGGGGCGACGTTTCCGGGCGGCAGCGAGCCATAGGCATCGTGGAAGCTGTGGAGCGCGATGCCGATCTGCTTGAGATTGCTCGAGCACTGGGACATGCGGGCTGCCTCGCGGGCCGCTTGGACGGCCGGCAGGAGCAGGCCGATAAGCACGCCGATGATGGCGATCACGGCCAGCAGTTCGACGAGAGTGAAGGCGGAGCGGGCCTGCGGCGACGCGGCATGTTGGTTTGTCGGACGCGGGGGCATTGCAGTCTCCTTCTCAAAACCATACGAAAAAGGCAGCAGGGAAATGACTCGGGTGAATGCTCTTCGCGGCAGCGTACCCCACCCAAAGATAGTAGGCCGAAGCGGGCTGCCTCGCTATTGACGGAACCGTCATGCGCCCCGTTTTTCGCTATCGAAAACTGCTCGTTTATCCGCCAGACGAGCATCGGCCGTGTGGCGTCGGGCGGTGTCCTTGACGGAAGGGTGTACGAGCGTATACTCTTGGGTCAGGCAGTTAGGAGACTGTAGCGGACCGGCCGATGGCCCGAGTTCCCAAATAAGTCTCCGGCTCAAGAGTAGAGCGACTCATGACGACAACGGGTTTTCGCGAACTGCTGCGGCGGCAGCCGTTCAAGCCGTTTCGGCTGGTCATGTCGAGTGGCGAATCGTACGCGGTGCGTCATCACGAGATGGCGTGGGTCACCAAGAACGATATTCTTGTGGGCACCGATCTCGCCGACGACGGTATGCCCGCGGAGTTCAAAATCTGTCCGCTCTTTCACGTGGCGAAGGTCGAGCCCTTGAGCACGGATGCGGGGACCGGCAGCCGGGGCGCGTGACAGGAAGCCGGGGCCGGGCCAGGGTTGGGCAGTTCGGGCGGCCGAACCGTCGGTGCCGGCCGAATGTGACCTGCCCCCCCCCTTAAACGGCACCGCTGCCAGAGAGAGAATCTGGGGGTCGCCGAACTCACGGTCGTTTGCCGGGCGGCTTCGACTCGAGTGCGAAATCGAACGTGTTTGCGCCGGCGACAACCTCGGCCGTCAGTGTCGACCGGCTGTTGTAAATGGTTGGCGATGATTGTGAACGTGTTTGGTTACCCCGCCCTTAGATTCCACGAACGATTGTCCCCTGTGCGCAGCCATGCAATTGACGGTTCCGTCATGCCGGTTCCGTCAATTGCAGAAAACCGCGGGTGAAATGCATAGTGCCCGCTTCTACGGGGTGACTGCCAGGCTGGATTCCCCGGTCGGCTGGCTGCAGGCCGTGAGTGCACCGCGTTCCCCTTCCTTTGCGAGTGATCCCATGAGCAGGATGATGGCCGCCGTGCTTCGCGATTTCGATACGCTGAACCTCGAGGATGTGGATCGCCCCGCACCGCGTGCCCCGGGCACGGTGCTCGTGAAAATCAAGTCATGCGGCTTCTGCCAGACCGACTACAAGGCGATCAAAGGCGTGCGTCGCAACGTGACGTTTCCGCTGATCCCGGGCCACGAGCCCTCGGGTATCGTGGCGGAAGTCGGCCCCGGGGTGCGGCATTTCAAGCCGGGTGACGAGGTGATCTGCCAGCCGTCGGGATTCTGCGGTTTCTGCCCCCACTGCCGGGTCGGCAACACCCATTACTGCGAGCACGCGTTCACGACGGGCGGCGACGGGCCGGAAGATGTCTGGGCCGGAGCGTTTGCCGAGTACATGCTCACGCACGAGAACTGCCTGTTCCACAAGCCGGCGAACGTCTCGTTCGACGCGGCCGCCCTGATCGAGCCCCTTTCCGGTGCCTGGAAGGGCGTCATCCACGCCAGCCAGATGCAACTGGGCGACGACGTGGTCGTCATCGGCGTCGGCGGCATCGGCCTGCTCTGCCTTATGGTCGCCCACGCCGCCGGCCCCGGCCGGCTGATCGCCGTCGACCCGAGCCCGTGGGCCCGCGAAAACGCGCTGGCTCTCGGCGCCACCCACGCCCTCGACCCGCGCGAGGGTAGGGTGAAGGAGCGGATCTACGACATCATTCCTGGCGGACCGGATCTCGTCGTCGAGGCGGCGGGAGCGATCGAGGCCGTTCGGCTGATGGTCGATCTGCGGCGTCGAGGCACCCGCTGGAACCTGTTCGGGATCACGACGCACGAGACCTTCGACCTCGACGGAGGGCTCACGCATTTTCTGGAGGGCCGCATGGACGCGAGCTTCGGTACGAACTCGCTCGCCATGCAGCAGGCGATCCGGCTCGTCGAGCGCGGCGTGGTCGACCCCGAGCGGATTATTTCCCACCGGATGCCGCTCGAGAAGATCGACGATGCCGTGAAGACCATGGCCACACCGCACCGCAACAAGGTCATGATCCTGCCATGACCCGAGACGACGATGCCCTGGAGCGGCGGGTCACCTCCAAGGTGTCGTGGCGGCTGCTGCCCTATCTTTTCCTGCTCTACGTGGTCGCCTACGTCGATCGGATCAATATCGGCGTCGCGAAGGAGGCGATGTCGCGGGACTTGAGCCTCGATCCCGCCGCCTTCGGCATGGGCGCCGGAATCTTCTTCCTCGGCTACTTCCTCTTCGAGGTTCCCAGCAACCTCGTCCTGACGCGGGTCGGAGCCCGGGTCTGGATCGCACGCATCATGATCGCCTGGGGGATCGTGACGGTCTGCATGATGTTCGTCCGCGACGTGACGGCCTTCTACGTGCTCAGGTTCCTGCTGGGAGCCGCCGAAGCCGGATTCTTTCCCGGCATCCTCTACTACATGACCCGCTGGTTCCGGCCGCAGGACCGGGCACGGGCGATTTCGCTGTTCATGACGGCCGGAACGTGCGCCGGAGCGTTTGGCAATCCCCTGTCCGGCGCGCTGTTGCTGCTGGACGGTACGGGCGGCCTCGCGGGCTGGCAGTGGCTCTTTCTGATTGAGGGCATTCCAGCCATCCTCCTCGGCTGCTCGGTTTTTTTCCTGCTCGCGGAGTCGCCGGAAACCGCACGCTGGCTCACTCCGGAGGAGCGATCATGGCTGATGCAGCAGGTGCCATCGGCCGAGGGAACCGGCCACGGCAGGTCGGACATGCTCGCGGGCCTGGCGCATCCGGCGGTGTGGCATCTGGCGGCCGTCTACTTCCTGCTCGTGACCGGTGCCTACAGCTTCGAGTTTTGGTTGCCGGCGATCGTCAAGAGGATCAGCGGCGGGAGCGACTTCCAGGCGGCGCTCCTCTCGGCGATTCCCTACCTCGTGGCGACGGTGGCGATGGTGCTTGTGGCACGACGCTCGGACCGCACTGGCGAGCGTCGCCGGCATGCCGCACTGTCGATGTTCGTGTCGAGCGCTGGATTCCTGCTGAGCACGATGCTCACGGCGCAGCCCGTCCTCGCCCTGGCGGCGCTGTCGGTAGCCTGGGGCGGTTTGAAAGCGGCGCAGGGGCCTTTCTGGGCCATGCCCCCCGCGTTTCTCTCGGGCACGGCTGCCGCCGGGGGCATCGCCCTGATCAACTCCATCGCCAACCTCGGAGGACAGGTCGGTCCGATGCTCGCCGGAATGCTGGAACGCTCGACCGGCAGTTTCACGCCCGGCCTGCTCTTGTCGGCCGCCCTCCTGCTCGCGTCAGGCCTGCTTGCCATGGCCCTGCAAGACCGCAGCGGCAGGCACGATGCCCGCTAGAAGCCTCTCTGGTTCTTCACGACGAGGGCGTGTGCGCGCCTTTTCTGTGCGTGCCGATGTTCCTCTCATGCCCGCCATTCGCGGGCGGGACGAGAGCAAAGGCCGTTGGCCTCGTCGTCGTTCACGAACGTCTCCGTCGCCGGATCGATGACAAGCTTCCGCCCCAGGATCCAGGAGAAGGCCGCCGCGTGGCAGGCCACGTGCGTCCGCCGCATCACGTCGGGATTGCAGATCGTGGGCGTCCGCGAACGGACCGAGTCGAAGAAGTTGCGGGCATGCAGGCCGGCGTCGATGCCGCGGACCAGCTTTGCCTGCTCGGGCACGTCGCCCCGCAGCCCTGCGGGCTTGACCTCGATCCCGTCGTCGCCCACCTCCACCGAGCCCTCGCTCCCCTCGAAACGCACCGGGCAGACGCCGAGCTTCGTGTTCCACCCCGGCCCGCGGTCGCCAAAGGGATGCTTCACGAAATCGAGCACGCCGGTCACGCCATTGGCGTAGCGGCAGGAGATACCGGACGGCCCCGGCTCGTACTCCACAGGCAGCGTGTCGTCCGCGGCGTTGGCCCACTGGCAGAGATCGAGCGTATGGACGCCCCAGTCGAGCAGCCGGGCACCGGAATCAAAGTCGAACACGCCCCGCCACTTCCCACCGACATACTCGGCGTTATAGGGCCGCCATGGGGCGGGGCCGAGCCAGAGGTTCCAGTCGCACTGCTCGCGAGGCGGTGCGGGCTCGGCGGGTAGCCAGACGTTGTCGAGCTTGGGCTCGTAGACCGACGCGTGCAGCGTGTGGAGTTTGCCGAGACCACCTTCGCGGGCGAGCTTGACCGCGTATTGCACGAGCGGAACGCTCCGCCGCTGTGTGCCCGCCTGAAAGATGCGGCCAGTGCGCTGCATCGTTTCCGCGATCTCCTGGCAGTTGCGGATCGTGAGACCGCAGGGCTTCTCGCAATAGATGTCCTTGCCCGCCTCTGCCGCCAGGATCGTGGCCGGGGCGTGCCAGCGGTCGCCCGTGGCGATCAAGATGGCGTCGATGTCCTGGCGGGCGAGCAGTTCCCGGAGGTCGCGGTAGAGCATGCAGTCGGCGTTGCCATAGTGCTTGTCGACGAGGGACTTGCCCTTATCGCGACGGCTCGCCTGCACGTCGGCGATTGCCAGGCAGCGGACATCGGCGAGGCTGAGCATCGAGGTGAGCACGTAGGTGCACCGCGGACCGATGCCGATCACGCCGAGCGTGATTGTCTCGCTGGGGGGCACGGCGCCGTCGAGACCGAGGACGCGGGACGGGACGATCATGGGGAAGGCCAAGGCGGCTGCGGCGACGGCTGCCCCACCGGTGGAAAGCCGGCCAAGCAGGCGACGCCTGCTGATGTGGGCCCGCGGCAACGCGCCGTCGCGTAGTGCGGCTGGATCGCGATCATCCCTCTGCCTGGCAGCGTGATTCATTGTGCTCATGATGCTCATGCGGCCACGGCCTCGCGGCGCTCGTTGTGTCGATCGATGCGTGGAAATCGATCGGGATGCGAGGCCACGACTCGGAGCCCGCTATCCAGACACTATGCCGGTCTGCCATGGCCTGCTGCAATTGACGGAAGCGGCATGCCGGGCCTGCGGCAGGCCGCTTGCGGCGGCGGACTGACGGGCACGGCGGTCTGCCCCGGGCTCAGCCGAGGATCTGCCGAAGGACTTTTCCCTCGACGTCGGTGAGCCGCACGTCGCGGCCGCCGAAGCGGAAGGTGAGCAGTTCGTGGTCGATGCCGAGGCAGTGCAGCAGCGTGGCGTGGACGTCGTGGATGTCGATCGGATGTTCGACGACGCCCATCCCCATCTCGTCGGTCGCGCCGTAGGCAGAGCCGCCGCGGATGCCGCCGCCGGCCAGGCAGACGGTATAGCCCGAGACATGATGGTCGCGGCCGTCTGTGCCGGCCGAATGGGGCGTGCGGCCCATCTCGCCTGCCCAGACCACCAGCGTCTCGTCGAGCAGCCCCCGCTGTTTCAGGTCGGTGATCAATGCGGCAACAGGCTGATCGGTGATCAACGCGTTTTCGGCATGGTATTTCCGCATGCCGCCATGCTGATCCCACGGAGCGTTGTTGGGATGCGTCAATGGGCAGGTCACCTCGACGAACCGCACACCC
>JBIIMX010000004.1:0-27009 GCA_044337765.1 Pirellulales bacterium
TTCGCGCAATATTCCGAGACTGGTCACGTCTCGCAGGGCCAGAATGTCGTTGTAGGCCCACTCGAGCGTGGGCCGGTAATAGAACATCAGCAACACGCCGGTGACCGTCTCGACCAGGAACAAGAAGAAGGTCACTCCACCCATGCACCAGGTGAAGGAAAGAGCGATGCCCTGCTTCTTGATCGAAACGGGATGCAGGTGGAGAAAGAAATTTGTGAGCATCACCACAATCCGATTCCGCCGGTCAAGCGGCATCGGGTGGCGGAAGATGCTCTTCCAAATCTGCGAGTTGCGTATGGTTTCGCCGATGGCCATGGAGGACTGCTTTCCTCGTTCTCTCGTGTGTCCGTTGCTCTGTTACACAGTGACGTAGGAATCCGGGTCGGCCCACTGGCCGAGTTCTTCCTGGAACGCCTTGCTCTTGTCGATTTCCAACTGCCCGTCATCCGAAATGCGGATTGCGTACCGCTCCAACGGACGCGGCGCCGGCCCCTCGAAATTGACGCCGTCCTTGTAAAAGCCGCTCCCGTGGCAAGGGCACTTGAACTTCTGCTCTGCTTCGAGCCAATTCGGCGTGCAGCCCAGATGGGTGCAGACAGTCTTCAGGGCATAAATCTGTTGCTGGCCCTGGAACTCTCCGTTGACGACCCAAACGCCATATTGAGGCACGAATTTGGTCTCAACCTTGCCAGAAGGAAACCCTTCCTTGAAGCCGACCTTGAACCGACTCGGAGGCTCGGCAAGCACGTTGGGAAACATGAATCGAGCCAAACCCAGCGTAAAGAGCCCGCCCGTGACCGACAGAGCGGTGAACCCCATCGCCATAAATGAGCCCAAGGCGATCTCGAGGAAGCCGCGACGGTCTTCCTCACCCTCTTTTTTGGCGGCAGGCTTGGCCGGACGAGCCGGCATCGGCGGAGCCGTTCGAGCGGCGACCACCTTTTCGGCAGGGGCTACCGGCGGCTTCGGCTTTGCTGCTGCTGCCTGCAGTTTGGCTGCAACGGCGGGAGCCTCTCCCTTACTCACGGGCCCTGGCTTTGCCCCACCGCGAGCGGCAGCAAGAATGCTCGCCGTATCCCGCTGCACGCCTGTTTGCGGAGCCGAGGCTGCCGCTGCCTTGGCGGCTGCAGCCGCAGGCTTCGCCGCAGGCTTTGGCTTCTCCGCAACGGCCGGCTTTGGTTTCGGCTGCGTCTCCGCGGCTTCCGCTTCACCGTCCGACTTTTTCGCACGGGCGGCAGCCAAAATGTCGGCAACGCTCGGCCGGGCTCCGCCAGCAGCCTTCGCCGGAGCAGGCTTGGCCGCGGGCTTTGGCTTGACAGCAGCCCCATCAGGGACCGCCGACTCAGCAGGGGCAGTGGCCTCCGAATCGCTCGAAGGTGGTGTTTCTGAAGGAGCAGGCTTCGATGCAACGCCGCCGTCTTTCGCCCGCGCGGCCGCGAGAATCTCTGCCACAGACATTTTCTTCTTGTCAGCCATCCAATAGCCTCGGCAAAGGTCTATGCCAGTTGCAGCGAATAGGGCGTCCTAAAGACAGGCGAAAGTGCCGGTCCGAGACGCACCAATTCGGACAAAAAGCTGGTTTCGGCCGCGATTGGTAGAGTTCGTGATTTTTTTCACGAACTTCTACCTAAACTGTATCTTTGACTGCTTTGCTGTCAACGTCGGTTGCTTCGGCCGAACAAAATTCCCTTACAAACGCGGGCTGTTTCCCGAACCGAGCGAATGGCCACCCCCGCCGAAACACCGCAGGCAGCTTGAAGCCGCCTGACTGTTCCCGGCACAATCCACGCCCGCCGAGGTCCGATGCGCCTCAACTCAGCAGGCTGCCGGACGGTTCAAAGCACGCCCCAGTCCACCACCGTTAGCCATGAGCCACGCCCCGTCCGAGCGACGGCTGTCGCTCAGACACCCAGAACTTCCCAACCAGACTCCCTTGAAAGGACATCGCCCCGTGCCAGCATCACACAGCCCGACCGCAGCGACAAAACGTCGTGTTCTGGTGGTCGGAGGTGGCGGGCGGGAACATGCCATAGCCTGGAAACTGGCACGTGACGGGGCCGAAGTGCTCGTTGCGCCGGGCAACGCCGGCACTGCGGCCGTCGCGGAAAACGTGCCGGTGGCCTCCGACGACATTCCGGGGCTCGTGAAGCTGGCGCAAGAGAGACACGTCGACCTCACCGTGGTGGGGCCGGAAGCGCCGCTTGTTGCCGGCATTGTCGATGCCTTCGAGGAGGCAGGGCTGCGAATCTTCGGTCCTTCGGCGAAGGCCGCGCAACTGGAGGGCAGCAAACTCTTCTGCAAACAGATCATGCACCGGGGCGACGTTCCGACCGCGATGTTCCGCGAGTTTCGCGGCGTGGCCCGGGCCCGCGACTATCTTCAGGCCCGCGAGGACATGCCGGTGGTCGTCAAGGCAGACGGGCTCGCTGCCGGCAAGGGAGTGTTCGTCTGCGAAGACCGCGCTGCGGCGTTGGCGGCACTCGACAGCCTGGCAGGCGACGAGCAGTTCGCCGGTGCGACCACGGGAATCCTCATCGAGGAACGGCTCGATGGGATCGAAGTGAGCGTGATGGCCATCACCGACGGCAGAACGATCGTCACACTGCCACCGCTTCAGGACCACAAGGCTGCCCACGATGGCGACACCGGCCCCAACACCGGCGGCATGGGTGCGTACTGCCCCGCCCCGTTCGTCGACGCCGACATGCTGGCCGACATCGAGGCCAGGATTCTCGTGCCGACCGCCCACGCGATGCGGCGGGCGAAGGTGCCGTTCCACGGGGTGCTCTATGCCGGCCTGATGCTCACGGCACAGGGGCCGAAAGTGCTTGAATTCAATGCCCGGTTTGGCGATCCCGAATGCGAAGCGCTGCTGATCCGGATGGAGTCGAGTCTGCTGGAACTGCTCGATGCAGCCGTCGATCGCCGACTCGAGGCGGTGGAACCGCCGCGATGGCGGGAAGGGGCGAGCGTGACCGTGGTGATGGCATCGGAGGGGTATCCAGGATCCGTTCAAAAAGGACGCCTCATCCGCGGCCTCGACGCCGCAGCCAAGGTGCCCGATGTCGAGGTCTTCCATGCCGCCACGCGGGCTTCCGATGGAGGCGTCCTGAGCGATGGCGGTCGGGTGCTGGCGGTCACGGCCGTGGGTTCGTCACTCGCCAGAGCAAAACTACAGGCCTACTCGGCAGTGAAGGAAATCCGCTGGCTTGGGGCGTGGTGCCGCAAGGACATCTCCGACAAGGGGCTGGCCCACGAGCGTGACAAAGTTGCCGCCGAAGAGATGGCTGCCGGATCCATCGACGAGCCTGCTGCGGAGAAACCCACATGAGGCTGCGGGTCGGCATCGTCGGGCTGGGAAGCCAATGGGAGAGCCGTCACCTGCCGGCGTTGCGAGCTCTGGCCGATCGCTTCGAGGTGCGCGGCATCTGCGAGCAGGTCGCGCACCTCGCGAAGCGGGCGGCGACAGAACTCGGCACCGTGCCCGTGGACGGCTTTCGTGCCCTGGCCGCACGAGACGACATCGACGCGATTCTCTACTTCGCCGACCAGTGGTACGGCGCGACGCCGATCCTCGCTGCCTGCGACCATGGCAAAGCGGTCTACTCGGCGATCTCGCTCCCTTTTGCCCCCGATGAAGCGACCCTGCTGCGGCAACGCGTCGAGGAATCGGGGATCGCCTTCATGGCCGAACTTCCCCGGCGCCACGCACCGGCAACGGTGCGTCTCAAGGAACTGATCGCCACCCGTCTCGGCAGTCCGCGGCTGCTCTTCTGCCACCGCCGAGTGCCGCTATCGGGGGCCGCCGCCGCAGCGCCGCCCCGCGACCGGGCAAGCGAGGCCCGCGATCTCATGGAGCTGGTCGACTGGTGCCGCTACGTGGCGGGCGCCGAACCGACGAGCGTGGTCTCGGTGCGGCATGCCGAGGCGGCCGGCGCGGACACCGACGACTACCAGATGATGAGCCTCGATTTCACCCGCTTCGAGAACGGCCAACTGGCCCCTGGCAACGGAACGCTCGCACAGATCAGCTGCGGCTATTACATGCCGCGGCAGTGGGAAGAGGCGGTGGGATTCCGGCCTCCGGCCGCCCTGCAGGTGGCCTGCGAAGAAGGCATCGCATTCATCGACCTGCCGTCGAGCCTGGTCTGGTTTGACGGGATGGGCCGTCATCAGGAGTCGCTCGAGAGCGAGCGGCCGGTGGGCGAGCACATGCTCCTGCAGTTTCATCGCAAGGTGACCAGCCTGGTACGGGCCATGAGCGGCTTGGATGACACACTCAAGGCCATGCAGATCGTTCAGGCCGCAGCGACGAGCCAGTCGGAAGGCCGACGGGTGCAGGTCTGACAGACCAGCCGACTCCTGCTCAGCTCAATTGTTGCTGAAGTCGAGCGTCTTGCCCGACTTCACACCGAGCGGGTTCTTCACGAACCGCTGGCGGCAGGCATCGCAGAGATCAAACCGCATCGACCGGGCACCATCACCGAGGCCAGCCGGCAGTTCTTCCTCATCGAGCCGCTCGAGCATGTCCTGCATCTCTTCGAGATGATCGGCTTCGTTTGGCAGACCGTTCCCGTCGCAGCACTCGTGATCGGCAATATCCTCCACCGCCGGAAACACCTCGATCTTCACGACGTGGTGCACGTCCGCATGAATGTCAATCGGCCGCTTGCAGATGTCGCAGGAATAGTGAAGCATCGTTTTCTCCGCGGGGGAATAATTCCGGCCATGCCTCCGCCGGGCGCAGCGTGAAGCCCGCAACAGGCCGCGAACTCCACAACAGGAGTGTGCCTGCAACCCGCGGCAAAGGCAAGCCTTGAGTCGGTCATCGGGACGGCACGTGGTTGGCAGGGAGGAAGCCGGGCGACTAGACTAGTCAGAAGTTTAGGGTGCCCATCCGAGGAACTGCCGTGTCCACTCCGATGATGCCCGCCGCGATCGCCCCCGGGTCACTCGGCCTGAGCGTGCTCGTATTGAACCGGTCGTTCGTTGCCGTTCACATCACCAACGTCCGCCGGGCAATCACGCTGCTTTTCAGGCAGCTCGCGGAGGTGGTACACATCGAGGAAGGGCAGTATGCCGCCCACTCGCTCGATTCCTGGCGGGAGCTTTCCGCCCTGCGATCCGCCTACCGCAGCCCGGAAGAGGACTGGGTACGGGCGGTCGGCTACGACCTGCAGGCGCCGCGGGTAATCAGACTTGTCACCTGCGACCGGGGCCCGCGTCAGGGGCTACGATTCAATCGTCGCAATGTCTTCGCCCGAGATGGCAACCAGTGCCAGTATTGCGGGAAGCATTTCCCAACCAGCGAACTCTCGCTCGATCATGTTGTCCCCCGCAGTCGCGGCGGCATCACAAGTTGGGAAAACATCGTCTGCGCCTGTGTGTCGTGCAATGTCCGCAAAGGCGGACGGACTCCTCCTGAGGCACGGATGAACCTCGTGCGTCATCCGGTGAAGCCAAAACGGAGCCCCCTGCTCTCCATGAAACTTGGCAACCCGAAGTACGAAAGCTGGAAGAGTTTCGTCGACAACGCCTACTGGCTGGTCGATTTGCGGTAGGCGCCCGCTCGTTTGAGTTGCACCTCGGAGGGATTCTGAGGAGAGGCCGGCCGTACTGAACTGCGCGAACGCCGGCCGCCTGGAGGGCAGCCTTATCACCAGCGGGCGGAGGCCCGCCAAGCCGAGACGGCCAGGATGGCCGTGCTCGGCGTGCAGTCAGCAGAGCGGGTCTTTCTTCTCCGTGATGACCGGACACTGCGGCGCCATCTCGGCGTTGAGCTCCTTGAAGTCCTTCCATTCGGCGGGCAGATTGTCCTCGTGGAAAACCGCCTCGACCGGGCACTCGGGCACGCAGGCCTCGCAGTCGATGCACTCGTCGGGGTGGATGTACACCATCTTGTCACCCTCATAGAAGCACTCGACCGGGCAAACCACCACGCAGTCGGTGTATTTGCAGGCGAAACATGGTTCGGCGACAATGTGCGTCATGGCTGGAGGCTCCTTGAAATGGTTTGAGACGGGATGCTTCTGAAGATTTGTCAAACTGTGACGGATGCGCGGAATCGTAGGGGGAGCCGCCGCACCTGTCAACGATTCAGAAATCGGCGATTTTCCACGATTTCATGAGTCCGGACGCTCCTGCTGTTGGTGGCCGGGGACAACGGGCCTTATGATTGAGGCCGTCGAGGCAGTACTCCGTCCGTGATGCCCCGTCGCCTGCCCATTTTTTTGCGGTACGGCGGTCGAGGATGAACTCGAGGGCGTGCCGTGACAATGGCCGTGAAGACGATGGATTCTCCGCTCGCAACCGACTCGGCTCGGCAATCAAACCGCCACCACCCCCCGGTGGAGGCGGTCTTTTCGCCTGAAGACCGACAACTTCTCGAGGAGTGCCTGCAGGGGCTCCCGGCGGCCTGGGATGCGTTTGTCGCACGTTTTGGCGGCCTTCTCGCCTTCGTCGTCGATCGCACTGCGGCGCAGCGACGGATACCGCTGACTCCGGCCGACCGCGATGATCTGCTCGCGGACATCCTGCTCGAAATCCTCCACCACGACGCCGCAGTGCTCAGGGGCTTCGAGGGCCGGTCAAGCCTGGCGACCTATTTGGCAGTGGTCGCCCGCCGCGTCGCCGTCCGCTGCCTCGCCAAGCTGGCTGAAAAAACTCATGGTCGACGGCCGCTCACCGGCGGTCACGAGCCCGCCCGCGGCGATGACGGCCAGACTCGGGTGGCAGACCGGGAACAGGTGGAACGGATGCTCGGGGCACTCGACGAAACGGAGGCCCGGCTGGTCCGGCTCCATCATCTGGAGGCCCGCAGCTATGGCGAGATCAGTCGAATCACCGGCATACCACTCGGATCGATCGGCCCCATGCTGGCGCGGGCAAGACAAAAGATGAAGTTGCTGCCCGAGTAGTCGTACCGGCCGTTCACGGTTGCGAAACAGGACTGATGACCACCGACGGATCGGCGAGATCCACCGGCGTGTAGCCCTCGTAAGCAGGCATCTGCCAGAGTTGGCCGGGATCGGTCGATGGCATGTTGGTGGAAATCGACGCCAGCTCCAGCTTGAATTCAATCCCTGACGCCGGCCAGGAGACCTCTACGAATCGCGGCAGCGCCGCCCCCGACTGCGGGTCGACCCGGTGCTTCGTAGTGCGGCAGCTCGCCAGCCGTTCACCCGCGGCAGTGAACAGGTGCTGCTCGATCACGAGTCCGGTTGTCCCGTCGAGGATCGTGGACTTGAGCAGTTCTCCATCGGCTCCGGTCGAGGTCCCGGCCGCCTGCGCGATGCGGCTGCGTATTTCGAGCCGCCCATCGGGCAACGGAAACGGGCCTTCATGCCGATCCTCGGGGCGGAAGTTCACAAGCCCCAATAATTCGGGCATCCAATCGGCACGGATCGGGAGCAGGCGGCGGGCCGTGGACTGGTCGTATTGGTCATGGCGGCAGTGAAGCATCATGGGCGGCTGATGGCGGCGGATCCAAAGCCAGAAGAGATCGTCGTTGCTGCCGATGTCGAGCTCGCTGCCGGTGACTGCGGTCTGGGCTCGGAGTCGGAAGCGGCGCGGGGGTTCGCAGGCCACCTGGGCCGACAATCGCGGCACACCAGGGACGATCAACACTGCCTGCGGCGCCATGTAGCTCCGCACCCGCTGCGTGTTGTCGTGGACGGTGGCGACAATCTGATCAAGCGTGGGCTGCGCCGGCAGCGTCCGCGGGAGCGGCATGGTGCCTACCTGGTAACCACGGATGGCCTGCGGGCAGGCCGCCCCCGTGGAAGCCATTGCGGCTACCACGAGCGCGAACGCCATGGCCCGCGAGGCGGTGCGACGCGTGGAAGCATCCGTGCGAGGTGCGGCTTCGGTCATGCGGCCCCCCCGCTCCATAGGAGCGCCGCAAGCCGCTCCTCGACGCCCGGGCCGGCTGCCTCCCGAGGCGATACAGACTGCACGCGGTACTCACGGCTCCGTTTCCGGCAGGCCAGGATCAGGTCGGGCTGGGCCGTGCCGGCGGCCGCCTTTCCATCGCCGTCGTCCTGCGGCCGATCGACGAACCGCAGCACGCGTCGGCGAACGAGTTCGAGCGCTACGAGGTAGCGCAGCGCCGTGTCCCCCTCGCGGCCCTCCAACTCCTCAAGCACGTCGAGCAGCACATCTGCCGGCGCGAGGGTCGTGCCGGCCTGTGCCGTGGCGGGAAAGGTCGATCGCCACCAGGCGAGCGTATGGGCCGGCGGCCCCGCCCAGGCGGTGGCGGCATAATCGATCCGGTCGAGCCTCCCCTCCGATCGGACCAGCGCCGAGACGAGAGGTTCGCCGGCAACGAAGGGCCGGCCTGTCTGAACGCAGGCGGCGTGCGGTCGGTGGAGTTTCAGTTCCATGCGTGTCACCACACGGACGGGCCGCGTTCGCAGGGGCACAACCTGGTCTGCATGGCCTGTGGACCCCGAGACGTATAGGGATCAGGAACGCCCGCAACAACCCGCATCGGCTGGTGTTTGCCGAAGACCTCGCAGGAGTCGCCCAAACAGACTGGCAGGAGGCGTGGTTCGGGCGGGCACGGAAGGCTGGGTGCTTTGCCTGCCCGCGTGTCTGCAGAGCCCTATGGTCGGGAGGAAATCGGCTCACGTCGTCCCTGCCGGCTGCAAAGCCCTCGAAAAGGATGCTGTCGCCGCCCGCTGCGACCTGGATCGCTCGGGCTCGGCCGGGACGTTCAGCCCAAGCCTTCAGCCCAAGCCCAGCAGCAAGTCGGCCACATCCACGAGGCCATCGTCGTCGTGCCTGCCAACGACGTGATCGGCCGCCGCGAGCACCTCTGGCTGGGCGTTGCCCATGGCGATGCCAAGGCCGGCCCCGCAGATCATCGGCAGGTCGTTGACGTCGTCCCCTACAGCACAGATTTCTGCGGCCCCAATGCCCCACTCCCTGGCGAGTGACAGCACTCCCGACCATTTCGTCACACCGGCCGGGGCGATTTCACACATCCAGTTGAGGTATCGCGGGCTGCGAATGGTATGGAGCGAGAGCTGACCTGGAAAGCTGCCGCTGAGCGCCGCCTCGAGGTCGAGCATCGCCCGATGGGGCCCCATGGCGAAGCCTGCAAACACCCCCGGCGGCGGTTGCAGGTGCAGATCGGGCACGACGCGTGCCAGATCCCGATTGCGTTCCAGATATTCGGCGAGCCCCAACACGCCCCGCTCTGCATCCGCATCCGGCGTCCGGGTGACGGTAAGGCTGCGACAATGAAAGTCAAAACCGTCCGCAAAGCTGTCCGCGTACAGCACCGGCTCGTGGCCCGCCGCGACGATGCCTGCGACGACGCCCGCCAGCACGCCCGGACCGAACTCTGCGCGGGCGATCGTGGCGTGGTCGGAGGTCCGCTTGATAAGCGCGCCCGAAGCGGTGATCAACGGGCTTTCGATGCCGAGCCTCGCGGCCACGGGAAGCGTGTCGCGGTAGCGGCGACCCGTCGCCAGCACGACCCGTATGCCCGCGGCCCGGATGCGGGCCACGGCCTCGCAGGTGGCGTCGGCGATCTCGTGGCGGCTGTTCGTGACGGTGCCGTCGACATCCAGCACGAGGAGTCGCGTCTTCTGGGCCGTGGCGGAGATCGGTTTTGTGGACATGCGGTGTATGCTACAGGGAGCCTGCCACGAGCGACACATGAGCGAAACGACAACACCCTCCGACGTGCCCTTCACCGCCGTGGCGAAGACCGGAGCGATTCCGGCGGGCGAGGGCCGAGTGTTCGAGGTGTCGGGCCGACTCGTGGCGGTTTTCTTCGACGGGGACCGCTACTCCGCCATCGACGACCTCTGTCCGCACATGGGGGCTTCGCTCGGCTCCGGGCCGATGACCGACGGGTGCGTGACCTGCCCCTGGCATGCCTGGCGATTCCGCCTCAGCGACGGCGCCTGGTGCGACAATCCACAACTCAAGGTCGATGTCTTCGAGACGCGGGTCGTGGGCGACTCGGTCGAAGTTCGCGTGCCGCCTGCCAGGCCCGTCGAGCTTCCCACGGCCAGCCGGCCGGGCTGAGCACTCAGCCCGGTGCGACCGTGATCGACTCGCCCGGCGCGAGTACACGTGCATCGGCGAGCTTCGCGTCGTGAATGCGTTTGGCCCACGCCTTCGCATCCTGTTCGATGGGTGGCCAGGTGCCGTAGTGGCTTGGCAGGACGATCCTCGGCGTGAGCAAACGGATCGCCTCAAACGAGTCGTCCGGCCCCATCGTGAACAGGTCACCGATCGGCAGCACCGCCACGTCGATCCTCCGACCGTCGTGTGGCCTTCCGATCCTCTGCATGTCGGAGAAGAGGGCCGTGTCGCCGGCGATGTAGATGCGCGTGCCGCCGACGTCGAGCACCCAGCCGGCGGGGTTGCCGCCGTAGGTGCCGTCCGGCAGGCTCGACGAGTGGTGGGCGATCTCCATCTTGGCCGTGCCGCCCGGCACGGCCGTCCGGCCGCCGATGTTCATCGGCTGCACCGCTTCGACCCCCTGGGCACCGAGCCACTGGCCGATCTCCCAATTGCAGAAGACGCGGGCCCGCGTCCGCTTTGCGATCGCGACCAGATCGGCCACGTGGTCGAAATGACCGTGCGTGACCAGGATCGCATCGCAGGAGACTGCCGCCGCCTTCATCGAAGCCGTCGGGCACTCGTCGAAGAATGGATCGATAAGCAGCGTGCCGACGCCTGTGTCGATGAGCCAGGTGGCGTGGCCGGTCCAGGTGAGCGTGACGGGCATGGGGAGATCTCCGGGTGAGTGGTGTTGCGTGGGAAATATACCCGCTCGCCAGGCCCGGAGGGCCGAGTCAGCAGCAGCGGGCGGAGACCCGCCAAGCCGAGAGGGCCACGATGGCTGTGCTCGGCGTGAACACCGATGCTGAGGAGCCGGTCGGAGGCACGCGCAGGAGCCGGTGAATTCTGCGACTCACGAACGATGCGTGATTTGTGCGAGAGCATCCTGTAGCAGAATCCGCCGGCGCCGAGCATGCCGCAGCCGGCGAACCAATGCGTGCTGTCAGCACCGGCTCTCGACCAGGTTCGCGAGCACGAGGAACTGGAGGAGTTGGCCGACCGCGTGTTCGTCGACCCGCGGCAGCGTGATGGTGTCGGCGGGCTGCGCCGGGCTGAGGTGGGCCGCGTCGGCCGAGGCGAGGAGTTCGGGCCACGATGTTCCCGCCAGATGGTCCAGGCCGTCCCCGTTTTCCGAAGAGCCTTCAAGCGGGGGCACCACCAGCGGATCGCGCCTGGGCTCTCGCACCACCAGGTTCGTGATCAGCGGCAGCCCTCGGCTGGCCGCGAGCCGGCCGTGCCAGTGGCCGACGCCGTCGAGTTGGCTCGTGCGGCTCGCGAGCACGCGTGCCATGTTCGCCTGCTGTGCTAACAGGCGCGACACGCCCACGTATCGCAGCACGGGGTTCTCGGCCACCGGTGCCTCGCGGAAGCGGCGGTTCATCGCGGCCGCTCCCTGCAGCAGACGGACCACGTCGATGCCGACAACCGCTGCCGGCAAAAGCCCCAGCGGCGTGAACACGGAGCCGCCTGTGCCGACATCCTCTGCAATCGTGAAGACGCTCGTGCATCCGAGCGATGCGGCCAAGTCGGCCAGCCCGCCGGCTGGCGTCACGATCGGAACGAGACGGTCGGCGATCGCCATGCGATCCCCTGCAACGCTTTCGATGAGCGATGTGAGAAACAGCCGCGTGGCCGCAGCCGTGCCTTGGCCATCGCCGGCCGTGCCCGCCACGACGAGAGCCCATTGGTCGAGCAGGTCGCTGCCGCGGGGTTTTCCAGCCGGAGCCACCAGGTCGAGCAGTCCGTGGATCGCGTCGTTGTCGAGAGGCGAGCCCGCGAACGAAAGCCTCGGCCTGCCGCCGCGTTCGCCCCGTGAGAGTTCGTTGTGGCAGGGATGGGCGCACGACTCGAAGATCGCCCGCGCCCCGAGCGTCCCGCAGCCGTCTCCCAGCACGATCACGCGGTCGACCGTGTCGCGGATCCGCCGCGCGGCCTGCAGGATCGCGAAGAGCAGGCTGCCGGCCCGCCCGCCGCCGGTGTTGTAGGCGTCGAGCAGCCGGTCGGGCCGGGCGGCATCGGCATCGCCAAGCACCTCCGTCCGAGCCCGTTCGAGCCAGGCGTCACCCGCGTCACGGCTGCGCCGCGAGTCGTCGGTGGACGTGCCTGCGGTCGCTGGTGCGTACTCGATCGGGTCTTCAGGGGGCTTCGGCCGGATGACGCTCATCGATGAACCTGCTCTTGCAGCTGTGATTTTGCCTGGAGCCGGACGGAGGGTGGTGCCGTCCGCGACGGGACAGGGTAGGCTCTCGCCAGAATGTAGCCGACGGCTCGGCAGGCCCGGTCCGCCGACCGATGATCACCCTATCCGCACCCCGCAGGAGTTGGCAGCGCCCATGACAGAGCACGAACTGGTTCGCGAGTTGGCTGAGAAGAACGGATCGAAGATCGTGATGCTCGTGGCCGACGGCCTGGGCGGTCTGCCGATGGAGCCGCACGGTCGCACCGAACTCGAAACCGCCACCACGCCCAACCTCGACCGTCTGGCAGGACGGGGCACGAGCGGCCTGAGCGTGCCGGTTCTGCCCGGCATCACGCCCGGTTCCGGTCCGGGCCATCTGGGGCTCTTCGGCTATGACCCCCTCGCCTTCAAGATCGGCCGCGGTGCGCTCGAGGCCACCGGCATCGGCTTCGAACTCGGCCCCCACGACGTGGCCGCGCGCGGCAACTTCTGCACGCTCGACTCCGACGGCCTGATCAGCGATCGCCGCGCTGGACGGATTCCTTCGGACGAAAGCTTCAAGGTTGTCGAACGTCTGCAGGCGGTGAAGATTCCGGGCGTGGAGACGTTCGTGAAGCCAGTGAAGGAACACCGCTTCGTGGTGGTCTTCCGCGGACAGGGGCTGGACGGTGCGGTCGCCGACACCGACCCGCAGGCGATCGGCGTGGCGCCGCTCGATCCGGCGGCGGTCGCGCCCGCGGCGCAGAAGACGGCCGACATCGCCAAAGAATTCGTCAGGCAGTCCCGCGTGATTCTTGCCGATGAGAAGAAGGCCAACGGGATGGTACTCCGAGGGTTCGCAGCCAAGCCGCAGCTGCCGAGCTACCTCGATCTTTACGGCCTCCGCGCCGCGGCGATCGCCGTCTACCCGATGTACAAGGGGCTGGCCCAGCTCGCAGGCATGACGCTCGTGGGCAAGGCCCAGACGCTCGACGAACAGATCGACGAACTGGCGAAGTGCTGGAACGACTACGACTTCTTCTTCCTCCACTTCAAATACACCGACTCCACCGGCGAGGATGGTGCCTTCGAGCAGAAGGTGAAACGGATCGAGGAACTCGACCGGGCGATCCCGCGCATTGAGCACCTCAAGCCCGACGTGCTGATCGTGACCGGCGACCACTCGACGCCGAGCAAGCTCAAGAGCCACTCGTGGCACCCGGTGCCGACGCTGCTCGCGGCCGACACCTGCCGACCGGACGGCCTGACGAAGTTTTCCGAGCGGGACTGCCTGCGGGGCGGCTTCGGCCAGTTTCCGGCGAAGTACCTGATGCTTCTGGCGATGGCCCACGCCCTGCGGTTCGGCAAGTACGGGGCGTAGAACGCAGGCAGGGCCGTGGAACGCGGGCGACGGTTCGGGGCTGCCCATGTCCCGTCGCCGGACGTTCGCTTCGGCATCCTGCCTGTGCTCACTCGATGCTGACTGCGCTCCGGCATCCTGCCTGCGCTGGTCAGCAACGCCGGCTCTCGGGCCATGGGCAGCCCCTCACGGATTCCGCCAGTGGGTTGACCTCACGACGCCAGGCCCGGAGGGCGGGGTCAGCACCAGCAAACTGCGTTTGCCAAGAAAAAACGACACTATGCCGTGTTTTTCGTGAAGGTTGCCGCTGAGGAGCCGATCGGAGGCACGCGCAGGAGCCGGTGCACTTTGACTGTACGAGTTGGCGCACCACGCCCGTGGAGCCTGCAACGTCAAAGTCCGCCGGCGACGAGCATGCCGCAGCCGGCGAACCAATGCGGGTGACGCGGGTGACTTCTGCCGTCCCGGCGGCGACCAGCATGTCGGCTGTTTTTGAGGTATACATAGAGTCTCCGGATTCACCGGAAAACCGGGCCCATCACGCCATGCCGCGACCTTCCGACGAGGACCTGTTTCAAAGCTCGACGATGACGTTCGGCGAGCATTTGGAGGAGTTGCGGGTCTGCTTGATTCGGGCATCGCTCGGGCTGGCGGGGGCGGTGCTTGTCGGATTCTTCATTGCCCGCCCGGTGGTCCACTTGATCGAAGAGCCGCTGCGGCGGGCACTCGGCAAGTATTACTCCGAGCGGGCGATCGAAACCTTCGACACGTGGCAGCCAAGGCAGGCCGGAGGCCCCCCCCTGCCCTACTCTCGGGCTGAAATCGTCGACGCCGTCGAACGGCACGGCATGTCGTTCGAACTGCGGGAGGTGCATCCCGACAGGCTGCGCCGGGTGCTGACCCCGGCCGCGAGCGACACGTTGGTGCTGCCCTCACCGCCGGCCGCCCCTGCCGGACAGGCAGTCGCCGGCGGCACGGCGACGGTCGGCTCCAGCGGACAGGTCCCGGCATTTTCGCTCGACGCGCTCGTTCCCATGCTGCTGTGGCAGCCGCTGTCGCGGGATCCGCGGGTGAGCATCACGACGCTGAGCGCTCAGGAGGCCTTCGGCATCTACGTGAAGGCCGCGCTCCTCACTGGCGTGGTGCTGGCGAGCCCGTGGATCTTCTACCAACTCTGGACGTTCGTGGCGGCAGGCCTCTACCCCCACGAAAAACGCTGGGTCTGGCTCTTCCTGCCGATCAGCGTGGGGCTTTTTCTGGCCGGCGTGGCGCTCGCGTTCTTTTTTGTGTTCGACTTCGTACTCGACTACCTGCTCGAATTCAACGAGTGGCTCGGGCTCGATCCCGACCCACGCATCAGCGAGTGGCTGGGGTTCGTGCTGATCCTGCCGATCGGCTTCGGCCTGGGCTTCCAGCTGCCACTCGTGATGCTGTTTCTCGAGCGGATCGGTGTCTTCGATGCCGCGACCTATGCGGCCCAATGGCGGATCGCCGTGATCGTGATCTTCGTGGTGTCGGCCATCCTCACGCCCGCCGACCCCTACAGCCTGCTCTTTCTGGCCATCCCGCTCTGCCTGCTCTATTTCGGCGGGCTGGCTATCTGCCGCTGGGTCGAGGCCGCGGAAGGCACGTCGGCGGGTGGTCAGCGACTGGCCACGAAGGCCAGCCAGTAGAAGACCGTGCCTGTTACGGCGGTCAGCATCAGGTCGATGGCGGCCAATCGGGCCATGAAGCGATGGCGGCCGCCGTGGCTGCCAGGCATCGGCGGCACGGGAAACCGCAGGAATGCCTCCCAGAGCACCCACACCCACAGCACGAGGGTCGAGACCGCGAAGACGAGATGGATCGCCAGAGCCGTGAGCACCCCGGCTGGCCACCAGGGATTCATGCCGGCCGCGGCAGCACGCACTTTCCAGTCGCTGATGAGCCGGACGTCGACTTCGAAGACCAGAATCGCCGCCAGCAGCGTCCCCGCGATGAAGACCTGCAGCGACTTGTGGGCCGCGTAGCTGCGACGATTCCGTACCAGGTAGATGCTCCACACCAGCACGGGTAGCAGGGCCAGCAGGCCCACGAGCACCAGATCCATGCCAAAGGACGCCCTGGTTCCAAGGAAACCGTCGATGCCGGGCAGCGGAACGGCGGGGGCGGCAAGCGGGTTCAAAGAGCGGTCCTTTTGCGGCCAGGAGGGTGGTGGGACAGCGTAGTGTAATCGGTTCAGCCGCCGGCAGCGATTTGCAGCGGCTGTTCCGGCGGCGATACGATCGGGCTGCCAAGCTTCTCAGCGGCCCCCGGCTCGACCGGGATATCGCTGCGAGTGCGGCGGCCGAGTGGCGAAACAGGCAGACGCACGGGACTTAAAATCCCGTGGAGAGTGATCTCCGTGCGGGTTCGATCCCCGCCTCGGCCAGTACGGTAGAGCCGCAGGATCGGGAGACATGAAATTTGCAGATGCTGAGGAGCCGGTCGGAGGCACGCGCAGGAGCCGGTGAATTCTGCGACTCACGAGCGATGCACGATTCGTCCAAGAGCCTCCCGTAGCAGAATCCGCCGGCGACGAGCATGCCGCAGCCGGCGAACCAATGCGGTCGACTCCTGCTTCTTCGCCCCCGGAGTCGGTCCTATCGCCGCTGGCTGAAGCTGCGGGCCGCTTGCCGCGCCATCAGGAATCGCCGCAGACCATTGACGATCCGCTGTGGCGGCTGTGTTGCAGACTGGCTGAAGAGCGGCGTCTGGCCATCGTCGGTGACGATCAATTCCACCGCATCTGGACCGAGTTCCACCCCGCCGAGGAGATTCTCCAGATTTTGGTCCGACTGGGAGCCCCCCTGCTCGGCCGTCGGAACGGTCGCCACAACAAAGTTGTCGTGGGCAAAGGCCTCGAATTCCGGGTCCTTGATCAGGGATGCAACCTGTGAAGAGGCCTTCGAATTGCCGCTCTTCGACACCAACAGCAGGATGGGACGCTGCGCCGTTCTTGCACTCTCGACCGCCTGATCGAGCGAGGGGAGCACCCGGTCGTGCAACGTGGCAACCGTCTTCTCCGCCGGTTCCGGCACATGATTGGCAAACTGGGCAACCCATGTGGAAGGAGCCTGTCCCTTGTACCCGGACTGGATGGCGAGTTTCTGGCCGTCGGAATCGATCAGGAGGGCACTGGGAAACGTGCGGACGCCGTATTTGATGCAGACCTGCGACCGCTCGGAGCGGACGGCCTGGGAAATCCCGTGCTGTGGCAGGTCGATCATGAGGAGCACAACCCGCCCATCAGCCCAGTCGAGGAATGTGTCGGTGGCCAGGACGTTGTCTTCCAGCGTCCGGCAGTGCGGGCACCAGTCGCTGCCCGTGAAGATCGTCAGAACAGGCCTGCCGGTCTCGCGGGCCATCTCCATGGCCGTGTCGTAGCTGGTCAGCCAACGCTCGGAGGCATGGGCCAGGCTGCAGGACAAAGCAGCGACCGCGAGAAAGCCGGCGATTGCCGTGCCCAAGGCCGGGCGGCGAGCGGACTGGCTGCGTCCATACCGGAAGGCCGGGGGAACGAAGCAGGGAAAAAACCGCCGGAGGCGGGACATTTTTCGGACAGTTATCATGGCTTGCTCCCCGTAAACGACCTCTTCTGTCATCGGGCAGAAGTGGGCGTCTCCAAGAGGTTTCGTTTCTGAGTGATCCAAGGAATCCGAGGAAATCCCGCGAACTCCAGGATTGGAACCTAGCGGCAGGCCAAAAATCCGTACAGCACGCCAAACCCCCTATCTTTCCCATGCCTCCGACAGCGCCTGTTTGCTTCGACTTTGTTCGACTTACGGTGGCTTGGGCTTCCCTCCCGTCGGGGGTGCGGAAGGGGCGAGACAGCCCTTGAGCGGCCGAGCAACTTTGCGAGAAACACTCGAACGGGTGCGAATTTTCGTTTGGTTGAACCTGCCCGCACGGTGAGCCCCCCGCTGTCGGAGCGGCGGACGCAGACGTTTGCCGCCCAGGAGCCGGCGGTCCCCCCACGTCGAATGCGCTCTGGAGAAAATGGCGAGGCCCACCGTTGCCGGTGGGCCTCGCTTCAGACTTCGTTGTCAGGCGGCCTGGAGATCAGCTCCCGCCAGCCTGGCCATTTAGAACTGCCAGATCGCGTCGCAGCCGCCGTAGAGCTGGCCATACTTGTCGAAGTTCGAGCCGTACGGCAGCGCGCCCTTCATGTGGTCAGGCGTGTACCAGTCGTACCGCAGCTCGGGGCGGATGATCCAGTTGTTGGTCGGCTTCCAGTTGAGGCCGTAGGTCATCTGCCAGAAGTTGCCCTGGAAACCGGTCGCCGAGTTCGGGACGCCGAAGAGAGCATTGCGGAGCCCCGAGTAGACGCGGTAACCGTTGTTGTCACGGAACCATTCGAACCGCATACCGCCGACCAGCGTCTCGCTGAAGTTGTAGAACAGGTACTGATTGATGCCGTACCACAGAGCCGTGCCGGGCTGGGACTGATTCAACGTGTTTGGCGTGCCCGCGTTGAACTGCCAGCCGTTGTCGTTCTGGAAGACGTACGTCACCTTGTCGGTCAACTCGTTGGTGTAGACCGTGCTGAACATCGAGCGATTGCCCACGGCGTTCGAAGCGAAGTTCGCCAGTTCGTTTCCGCTGGTGCCGACAATCGTCAACGCCTGTTTCTCGTCGGAGCTCTTCATCGTCGCACCGCCGAGGAACGCGGCATTGCTGTTGTAGCCAGGGTATGCCGTATTCGAGATCGGTCCGAGGATGTTGATGGGGTCGCTGAAGTTGTCCCAGCCATTCGTGATACCGCCGTACAGCGTCAACTGGTCGTTGGCCTTGTAGGTATCGAGAATGCCGGTGTGGGTGAACGGCTCGCCGTATTGCATCGTGTAGGCATGCGTGTAGAAGAAGTTGCCGATGGCCGGCACGACTTCATACCCGATGATCGTATAGAAGTGACCGACCTTGACGGCATGGTCCCCATAGCCCGCCTCGGCATAGAGCTGCGGCATGGCCAGACCGTAATACCGATTGCCCCACGAGGGCTGTCCCGGCAGAGTCTGGTTCAGGAGGTTGGCGTCGAGGCCGCGGGCCGTGGTGTAGACGTAGTCGGTGCCATAGAGCAGGTCGACGCGACCACCCCAGTCGAATCCGCCGTCTTCGGTGTCGAGCACCTTCTCGTTGACGAGGTAGAGCTGGTTCATCTGGCCTTGCCAGTTGCGGTCGTTAAACGTGATCGGGCCATTGAACGGGCTGCCCCATCCATTGCCGCCGATACCGGCGTTGATCCAGCCGTAGGTGGCGATCCCACGTTCCTTGAGGAACTCGGTCTCCAGGTAGCGGTTGGGCACCGCCGTCTCCGCTTCCTCCTGAGCCTCCTGCGGCGGCAAGGCCCGCAGCTGGTATGCGTCTTCTTGCGGAACGTTTGGCAAGACAGGGGCTTGGGCAAGCGCGGTGCTGGCTGTCAGCAGGCCGGCCGCTACCCAAAGCGGCAGCTTGAAGCGAAGGCATCTCATGATTTCTGTGGCTCCCGGGTCATCAGTGTGAGTCGCACGGTGTGCGAGGGCGTGAATGAAATGGGAGGTCGCACGTGACACGTCCGCCGCTACGGACACGCACCACCCCCCAACCATTTCTGTGTATCGCCACACACCGCCCATGACCTGTGGTCATGACTGGCGAACCCATCAAGTCACCGCAACCGACACGATGGCCTGGCAAACCTTGCCGCCTGGGGGTTTCCCGCGGGCTTCACTTCGCGCTGATGGCTGATCCAGCTGCCTCAGGCTGGGTCAACGTGCCTTTCAAGCGCTTTCGAAGCACGTGGAGCACCGGCTCCGGGGCGGCAAACGTCTCGTCGCGTGGGCGGGATAGCCCAAAGCTCCTCGAGCTTTCGCCGACCCCGTCACCTACCTCTCGCGGTTTACCAAGGCGTCGCTACAGCTCTCTGTGATGCGATCTAGCCCACGGGGGCGAGGGCGCCTTCCAGCAGGGCCGCGACGAAACGCTCGGGGGAGAAGGCCTCCAGGTCATCGGCCGTCTCGCCAAGACCTACGAACTTTACGGGCAGTCCGAACTGCTCCGTCACCGGCACGATCACGCCGCCACGGGCCGAACCGTCCAGCTTGGCCAGCACGATGCCGGTGCAGCCGGCGGCCTCCCTGAACCCCTTCGCCTGAGAGAGCGCGTTCTGCCCGGCGGTGGCGTCGATCACCAGGAGCACCTCGTGCGGCGCGTCGGGAATCTGCTTGGCAATCACGCGGCGAATCTTGGAGAGCTCCTGCATGAGATTGGACTGCGTCTGCAGCCGGCCTGCCGTGTCGATAATGCAGACGTCGAAGCCTCCTTCGACCGCGCGAGCCACAGCCCGATGGGCGACGCTGGCCGGATCACAGCCCGGTTCACCCCGCACGATTTCAGCACCGAGTCGCGCTGCCCACATCGAGAGCTGTTCAACGGCCGCTGCGCGGAACGTGTCGCCCGCTCCGAGCACCACCCGCTTTCCCTCCCGGGTGAAGAGCCGGGCCAGCTTGGCGATCGACGTCGTCTTGCCAGACCCGTTGACTCCCGTAACGAGGATCACGGTGGGCCCGGCGGTGGCCATGGCCACCGCTGCTCCGGTCTGCTCGAGCCTGCCGAGGAGCTGCCGACGGATCGAATCGATGACGATCTCCGGGTCGACGACACGGGCCCGCAACCGCTCCCGTACGTCGACGACGATCCCCTCCGCCGCGGCGGGCCCCATGTCGGTGCGGATGAGTGCCGCACGCAACTCCTCCAGAAACTCCTCGTCAACGAGTCGCCCCTCGCTCTTGAAGAGGTCGCGGACGTCGGTGTTGAGCACTCTCGCGGTCTTGGCGAGTCCGGCCCGGAGCCTGTCGAGCAGGCCGCCGCCGGACCGCGCGGGTGCTTCCGCCGCGGTGCTCTCGCCCTCGGCCTGCACATCCGTCGCGGATGCCGGGGTGTCGGTCGCGGACTTGCGGCCGAAGCGAAAAAGAGCCATGAACGTTCGTCCTTTCAGGAGGCCGCAGCGCCGTCGCGCTCGGCCAGCAGCCGGCCGAGGATGCCCGCCACAAACCGCGGCGAGGCTTCCGTACCATAGCGACGTGACAGTTCGATCGCCTCGTTCACCGCCACCGGGCCCGGAACATCGGTGTGGAGCAGTTCAAAGGCCGCCAGCCGCAGGACCGCCCTGTCCGTGGCCGCCATCCGCGCCACCCGCCAATTCTGGCTGCGGGAGTCGAGCTCCGCGTCGATCGCGACCTTCTCGGCCTCCACTCCCTCCACGAGCGACCGGGCGAAGTCCACGAGCGCTGCTGACCGGAGGCGGCCCTTGAGAAAACGCTCGATCTGCTGGAAGCGTTCGAGCTGTTCCGTGCCGGGGTTCGCCTCGAGCTGATACAGAGACTGAAGGGCGACCTCACGGGCTCGGCTGCGGCTGGGCATGGAGATGAAAACGCTTGGGGATGCGGCGATGGGTCAGGGATCCGTCCGGCGGGGAAGCGCCCCGACCAGCGAGATCATCTCGATGGCGGCCGAGGCGCACTCGGCGCCCTTGTTTCCAACACCGGCATAGCCATTGGCGGCGTCGCCGCCGGCTCGGGCCAACGCCTGCGCGAGCGTATCGCAGGTAAGCACACCGAACAAGACGGGCAGGCCCCGCGCCCGGCCGATCGCCTCGATGCCGCCGCCCACGGCTCGGGCGATGTGCTGGTCGTGCGTCGTCTCTCCACGGATGATCGCGCCCAGGCAGAGGACCGCCGCGTAGCGGCCAGTCGCAGCCAGCTGATCGGCGATGAACGGCAACTCGAACGCCCCGGGCACCCAGGCCGCGTCGATCCGATCGGCGGGCAGCCCGGCAGCCACGAAGGTGGCGACGGCCCCGTCGAGCAGCCGTCGCGTGATCGAGTCGTTGTAACGAGACACGACCACCGCCACCCGCGCAGCGGGTGGCAGCCGGTCGTTGTGGCCTTGGAAGATGTTGACGCCGTCGCTCATGACAGGGTGCCGATGGTGGCTGGAGGCTTACGACTTCAGACTCATGAGGAATTCGTTGTTCGACTTCGTCTTCAGCAGCCGGTTGACCAGCAACTCCATCGAATCGGTCGGATTCATTTCGCCCAGGACTCTCCTCAGCACGCACACCCGCCGATACTCGTCGGGCTCCAGCAGCATCTCCTCCCGACGCGTGCCGGAGCGGTTGATGTCGATGGCCGGATAGATCCGCTTGTCGACGAGCCTGCGGTCGAGCACGATTTCATTGTTGCCCGTGCCCTTGAACTCCTCGAAGATCACGTCGTCCATCTTGCTGCCGGTGTCGACGAGCGCCGTGGCGATGATCGTCAGCGAGCCCCCCTCCTCCACCTTGCGGGCGCTTCCGAAAAACCGCTTTGGTCGCTGGAGGGCATTGGAATCGACGCCGCCGGAGAGAATCTTTCCGGAGTTTGGCACCTCGGAATTCCAGGCCCGCGCGAGCCGCGTGATGGAGTCGAGGAAGATCACCACGTCGCGGCCATACTCCACGAGTCGCTTTGCCTTTTCCTGCACCATGTCGGCCACCTGCACGTGCCGGCTGGCGTTTTCGTCGAACGTCGAGCTGATCACCTCGCACGATGGTCCCCGCACCTGCCGCTCCATGTCGGTGACCTCCTCCGGCCGCTCGTCGATGAGCAGCATGAAGACGTAGGCCTCGGGATAGTTGGCCAGCACTGCCTTGGCCATCTTCTGGAGCAGGATCGTCTTGCCGGCACGCGGGGGACTCACGATGAGGCCACGCTGGCCAAAGCCGATCGGGACGACGAGGTCGACCACCCGCATGGCGACTTCCTCGGCTGTCGTTTCGAGCACGATCCGTTCGTCGGGGTGGAGCGGCGTCAGATCGTCGAAGAAGACCCGCGTCGAGAGCTTGGCGGGATCCTCGCCATTGATCGCCTCGACCCGCAGGAGCGCGAAATACCGCTCGCTCTCCTTGGGTGGCCGGATCTGTCCGGCGATGCTCATGCCGTTGCGAAGTCCGAAACGGCGGATCTGGCTGGGCGATACATAGATGTCATCGGGGCACGACAGATAGTGGTGTTCGGGGCTGCGAAGGAAGCCGAACCCATCGGGCAGGACCTCCAGCGTGCCTTCGCCGAACATCAGGCCGTTGAGCTTGACCCGTTCCTTCAGAATGCGGAACACAAGGTCGTTCTTTTTGACCCCGGTCACATCCCCAACATCTTCCTGCCGCGCCAACTCGACCAGTTCCTGCATCGACAATTTCTGCAGGGCCGCGATTTGCGTGTCGCCCTTCTTCAGCGACTCGTAGTGCTCGCTGATGTCGGCGCCATCCCGCACCTCCTCGGCAATTTCCTCCGCGAGCGACATCGGCTCGCGTTCTCGTTCGTCGCGGGGGGCATTGGCTTCGGACGGAGACATGGGAGCCTTTCGGCGCGGAGAGGGACCGCGTGGAGGAGGGCAAAGACAGGGAGGTGGACAGGCGAGATGGGCGGAAGGCGGGGAGGTCGAACCCTGCCATCTTGGACAATTCCGGTCGGGTATTCCAACCGAGACAGTTCAAGCAGGACAGCCCTGACAAGACGGCCGAAACGGTGTCTTGGAAGGTCACCGGTCGAATCACCCCCGCCACAGCCTTGCAGCCAATCAGCTGGAGAGTCCTGACCAGATGCGGTCAACCTGTTCCAGAGTATAGGCCAAATCCCCCGAGGCATCCACGGTTACCATTTTTTCCTCGGGCAGCCCCACAGCCCCGTATTTTCGGTTCCAAGCAGCCTCCCGGGCAGCCTGCTCCGCCGGACTCCAGTTCCGTGCCGCCAGCCTTTGACGGCGAACCGGCTCTTCACATTCCACCACGACCAATCGATCGCAACGCTCGGCCCAGCCGGCCTGCACGAGCAGCGGCACGTCCAGCACGACAACGGCGTTCCTGGCGGTGCCGTTCTCCAGGGCACGCGCCGCTGCCAGTTCAGCCGCGATCCGGCGGCGCACGCGGGGATGCACGACCCCTTCGAGCCACTCGAGCGCCCGGGCCTGATCCGCGGTGGGACCGAACACCCGATCGGCGACGGCCCGCCGGTGGACGCGGCCTGCCGCATCCAGCACGTCGGCGCCAAAGCGATCAGCGATCAGCCGGACAACATCATCCTCAGCGAGCACCTCGTGGGCGATCCTGTCGGCATCGATCACATGGGCACCGTGGGCCGCAAACCGCCTGGCAACGGTCGATTTGCCCGCGCCGATCCTGCCGATGAGGCCGATGATGGTCATGACAAGGTTTTCGTCCGCCGCAGGGCGGATTGCAAGTTCTTCGGCCGCATTCACACCTTTTCGCACTCGGCCCAGGTGGCACCTTCATGCACCGACACATCCAGCGGCACGTCCAACGTCATGGCGCGTTGCATTTCGTGGACGACGAGCTGTTTGACCGTCTCCATCTCCGAGGCTGGCGATTCGAGCAGGAGTTCGTCGTGGATCTGCAGCACGATCGCCGCCTGCGTGCCCCTCGTCCGCAGGCTCCGGTCCACGCCCAGCATCGCCAGCTTGATCAGATCGGCGGCGGAGCCCTGCACGACCGTGTTGATCGCCGTTCGCTCCGGGAGCGAGAGCGCGAAGACGCCGGCAGCGGTCCGGCGGCCCGCATGGTCGCGAACACCCGTGATCGCCCGCCTGCGACCGAGCATCGTCGTCACGCAGCCGTCTCGGCGGCAGCGGTCGAGGACCTCGTCCATGAAGGCCGCGGCGCCGGCAAAGGAGCGGAAGTAGGCGGCGATGAACGCAGCTGCTTCGCCCTGCGGGATGCCGAGCGATTTGGCGAGACCGAAGCTGCTCTGACCGTAGAGGATGCCAAAATTCACCGCCTTGGCCGTCCGACGCATCGCGGAGGTGACCGCCGCCAGTTCGCATCCGAACACGGCTGCGGCGGTGCTCGTGTGGATGTCCGCGCCGGCGGCGAAGGCCTGCCGCATGGCCTCGTCGCCGGAAAGGTGCGCCAGGATCCGCAGCTCGATCTGCGAATAGTCGGCCGCGATGAACCGCCAGCCCGGTTCGCGGGGCAGAAACGCCGCGCGGATCTGCTGCCCCTCGGCCGTGCGAGTCGGTATGTTCTGCAGATTCGGATCGCTGGAACTGAGCCGGCCGGTGGCCGTTACGGTCTGGTTGAACGAGGTGTGGATTCTGCCCGTGGTCGGCTCGACGAGCGTCGGCAGGCTGTCGACGTAGGTGCTCTTCAGCTTCGAGTACTTGCGGTGCTCGAGCAAGAGGGCGGGCAGCGGATGCAGGCTCGCGAGTTCGTCAAGCACCTCGGCGTCGGTGCTCGGTCCGGTCTTCGTGCGTTTCACCACCGGCAGCCCCAGCTCGTCGAAGAGCACGGCCCGGACCTGCAGTGGGGATGCGATCGCAAAGGGATGTCCGGCCAGACCGTGAATCTCCCTCTCCAGGCTGCTGAGCCTGTCGGCATATTCCGTCGAGAGACTGGCCAGCGTCGCCCGATCGACCCGCACGCCCCGGTATTCCATGGCAGCGAGTACCGCGGACAGAGGCATTTCCAGCTCCGTGAAGAGCCTCTTCAGCCCCGCCTCTGCGAGCGTTGCCGGCAAACGGGCGGCCAATTCCCGCCCGATGCGGCAGGCCATGACGGCCTGCGCGGCGTTGGCCGGCTGGTCGAGGTCCCCCCCATCAACGCCCGTCGCCCTGCTGTTCATCTGGATGCCGTAGCGGAGGCTCACCTCCGCGAGGCCGAGGTTGCGTTCACCCGCTTCCAGCAGATAGGCGGCGAGCATCGTGTCGAAGACGCAGCCAGCGAGTTCGATGCCCACAGCCCGCAGCGACAGGCTGTGTCGCTTGAGGTCGTGGCCCGTCTTTTGTACCGACGCATCGCTGAGCAGCCCGCGGATCGCCGGACTGGACACGAGAGCGTCGGCCGTCACCCAGGCGGCGACGCCACCGGTCGCCAAGGCCAGCCCCGCCGGTGGCGACATGCTCGTGACGCGGCCGTCTGCCCCCGCGGCACGTACGCAGCAGAGAGCGATCGGCGATGTTGCCCGCAGCCGCGCGACGAGGTGCTCCATGGCGGCTTCGTCGGCCGGTTCGTCGGTCGGTTCCTCATGCGGGGGCTCGGTCTCCGCACGGCCGACGGCAACTGCAGCGGCCGAAGTTGCCGGACTGCTGCCACCTGCCTCGCCCACTGCCGGCGGCTCAGCACCGGTGCCATCGAGGTCGAAGAGCGTCTGCCCGCCGCGGCGTGGACCGGCCACCCGGGGTGGGTTGGCGGACCGCACGGGCGCCATCTGAAGCACCTTCGACAAGAGGCTCTTGAACCCCATCTCGCGCAGGAAATCTGCGAGCGCCGCCGCATCTGGCGCATGCCGGACGCCTGCTTCCCACGGAATTGCGATCGGCACGGCCGTATCGAGTCGGATGAGTTCCCGCGCCGCGCGGGCGGTGTCGGCGTGCAGGCGAAGATTCTCGCGGCGTTTCGCGCCGGCGACGTCATCGGCGTGCTCGAGCAGATGGTCGAGCGTGCCATATTTCGAGAGCAATTCGGCGGCGATCTTGGGGCCGATGCCGGGCACTCCCGGCACGTTGTCGACCGCATCACCCACGAGCGACAGGAAGTCGACGACCTGGTCCGGCCGGATGCCCCAGTCGGCCAGCAGTTCCACGGGGCCGAAGAGAACGTTGCTTCTGAGGTTGAGCAGCCTGACGTGGTCGTCGAGCAGCTGCCGCGCATCCTTGTCGGACGTGGCGATAACGCAGTCGCCACCCGCCGCTACGGTGCGAATGGCGAGCGTGGCGAGAACGTCGTCGGCTTCGAAGCCGGGCCGTTCGAGGCAGGGAATACCCATCACATCGAGCAGGCGGCGAATCAAAGGAATTTGGGGAACAAGGTCGGCGGGCATCTCCGCACGGGTGGCCTTGTAGGCGGCGAATCGCTCATGGCGAAACGTCGGGCCGGGCGTGTCAATCGCGCAGACGAGATAGTCGGGCTTCTTCTTCTCGATGATGTCGAGCAGATCGCGAGTGAAGCCAAACACGGCCGACACCGGCGTGCCTTCGGGGGATGCCATCTCAGGCAACGCATGAAAGAGTTGGTAGACCCGCGAGAGCGTGTCGATCGCCCAGACCTTCTTCCCATGCAGGTTGGGGTCGGGCGTTTCCTGTGTTGTTGGGGCGGTCGTCATGAATCGATCCGTGGGCTCCTGAAAAGCATAACGATACCACCTCGGTCACGAGGGGGATTCGCATAGGGGGGAGCCGGGATCGGCGAAGCTGGAGGAGACGAGGAGGATGTCCGACTTGTTGTGCGTGCCATGCCGCTCGGGGTCGCAAGTCGGAATCTCCGAGCGACGGAAGCTTTGTCGTCCCGGCGGTGCGCACCGAGCGGGTCGAAATAAGGGGCAGCCTCAACTCACGGACAAGTTGGAAAACTTGCCGCCACGGG
>JBIIMX010000138.1:0-7973 GCA_044337765.1 Pirellulales bacterium
GGGTGCGGCTGTCGGAATGGTTCGCCGCCAAGAGCCCCGATCAATCTCTGGAGCGTTGTCATGCGAAAGTGCACGCGGAAGCGAAACCTGCTTCGGGACCTCGCGCTCGCGGCATGGGCCACGGCGATCGCCCTGCCGTGCGGAAATACCCGAGCGACGGGGCTGGAAGGGCTCCTGAGCCCACCCGGCGCGGCCGATGCCGACGACGCCTGGAGCCAGGCGGGACTGTGCGTGTCTCAATCGCCCGTTGCACCGGCGGGGCTTTCGTACGACTCCTATCCTGTCGACCGGTGTGGGTGCGAACACGCCTCAGGCTGCGAGATCGAATGCAATCCGGTCTGCCACTCCGACTGCCATCCGGACCAGGATGCGTGCGGCACTGAAGCTGGCGTCGATGAGTCCGCCGCTGGGTGCTGCGGCGGGCTGGGTGACGACCGTCCTGCCCGCCGGTTCTACATCACCGGCATCATCGGCGCGTCTTTTGGCACGCTTCAGAGCGGTGGCGTCAACACGGAAGGTAATTTTCCCAACACCGGTCGGGCCAGTGACAGTCTCCTTACGGCAGGCGGCGCCCTCGGCACGGCGTTCGATCGCTCAAATGGGCTGCTGAGGCTCGAGGTGGAGGGCCGCGGACGCGATGCCCTGTCTGGCCGGACCAACAGCTTCGAACCGCCAACTCCCAGCTACTTTTACTCGGTCCGGGCCTCCGACGGCTGGTCGGTGATGGCGAATGCCTGGCGGGATTGGTCGCTCACCGAGCGACTGGGCTTCTACGGCGGCGGCGGCATCGGGGCCGGAGGCTATCGCCTGAACGTGAACGACAGCGTGGTATCAGGTTATGGCCATGTGGGTGGTTTTGCCTGGCAGGCGGGCACCGGCACCACCTTCCAGATCACCAACAGGACGACGATCGACTTGGGATATCGATTCTTCGACACGGTTTCGGACGGTCTGCCACTGAGCGTCAGCGGCTTTGGAGCCAGGCCGGCCGGCAGTTACCTGTCGAATTTCTATGCCAGCGAACTGCTCCTCTCGGTACGGATCTACGAGCCATTTCGCAGTCGCTCCGTCCACTGAGACGGCGAATGGTGAGTGTCCAGCCGAATTGGACCGCAAAATGGCTGCAATCGGGCCATGCTTTTCCGTCGGCGTTGTCCGCTGCATAGGCTCTCTCGACGCACGGAGAGAGCTGGCGTCTTCCTGGTTTTCACGAACCTGTGGAGCAGCCCGCCATGCAGACGCAAGCCCAGGTCTCCTTCGACGACATCCCCGCCGACGCAGCCGTCCGAGATGCGGCTCTCAAGCACATCGACCAGCTCGAGAGCACCTACGGCCGGATCACCGGCTGCAACGTCGTCATAGCCCAGCCCCACCGGCATCACCGCGAGGGGCGGTCCTATTCCGTCCGGGTGGATATCCGCGTGCCGGGTGGTGAGATCATCGTCAACCGCGATCATCACCTCGATCACGCCCACGAGGACGTGTTCGTCGCGCTCCGCGACTCCTTCGCGGCGGCCCGGCGGCGGCTGGAGGATCACGTGCGTCGCCAGCGGGGGAACGAGAAGGTGCACGCAGTCCGCTCGCAGGGGCATGTCTCGCAGATCTTTCCGCTGCAGGGGTACGGCTTCATCGAGTCCCCAGACGGCCGCGAGATTTACTTCCACAGCCATGCCATGTCCGATCGTGATTTCCAGCTCGTCGACATCGGCAGCTCGGTGTTCTACAGCGAGGAGGAGGGGGACGAGGGCCCGCAGGCGGCGTTCGTGCAGTTCGTCCATCCCCACCATCACGGCATGCCATCGCGCGGTGGGCAGCCACGCGGCGGGCAGCCGCTCGGCGAGTCTGCCGGAGGGGAGGCATCCACATGACACTCTCGCATGCCGCAGCAACCTTCGATGTCGCGGTCCCCGCCATGAATCTCGATGGCAGGGCGATCGAGCTGCCCGGACGGCTCACGTTGCCCGAATCGGCCGTCGGCCTCGTGCTCTTCGCGCACGGCAGCGGGTCGAGCCGATCGAGCCCCCGGAATGCGTTCGTCGCATCCGTGCTCCACGAGGCGTGGATCGGCACGCTCCTGTTCGACCTGCTGACCCCGCAGGAAGAGACCGTTCGTGCCAACGTGTTCGATATCCGCCTGCTGGCCGATCGGCTGGAAGCGGCGGTGCGGTTTGTATCGGAGCACGAGCAGACACGGCACCTGCCGCTCGGGCTCTGCGGTGCCAGCACCGGTGCCGCCGCCGCACTGGTCGTGGCGGCCCAGGAGCCACACGTGGCGGTCGTCGTGTCGCGGGGTGGTCGCCCCGATCTGGCCGGCGCGGCCCTCGAACGGGTGCACAGCCCCACGCTCCTCATCGTCGGCGGCGACGACACCGAGGTGTTGCAACTCAACCGCCAGGCCCTGGCCGCCATGCGCTGCGAGAAGCGGCTGTCGGTCGTGCCGTCGGCGACGCATCTGTTCGAGGAAGCCGGCACGCTCGACGAGGCGGCCCGGCTGGCGGCGGAGTGGTGTGCGAGACATTTGAGATCACGAACAAACGGAGGCTGACCATCATGATCGAACACGGCATCTTCAACGACCGCGAGGAGGCTGGCTGGATGCTGGTGGAGCGGCTTCGCGGCACGCCCCTGGAAAAACCGTTGGTGCTGGCGATTCCGCGGGGTGGAATCGAGATCGGAGCGGTGCTCGCCCGCGGACTCTCCGCGGAGCTCGACGTCGTGCTCTCGAGGAAGCTTCGCGCGGCCCATCAGCCGGAACTGGCGCTGGGCGCCGTCTCAGAGAATGGCGACGTGTATCTCAACCATTTCGCCAGCGCCATGACCGACGCCGGCGACGCCTACATCGAGGCCGAGCGAAAGCGGCAGCTCCTGGAAATCGACCGCCGCCGGACGATGTATCGTGCGGTGCGGCCGCAGGCGCCGATCGCGGGCCGGTCGGTGATTCTCACCGATGACGGCATCGCCACCGGGGCGACGATGATTGCCAGCCTCCGCACGGTGCGGGCTGCCGGTGCGAAACAGATCATCGTGGCGGTCCCGGTGGGCGCGCCCGACCGGGTCGATGCCATTCGGCCGCTGTGCGACCGCGTGGAGTGCCTGCTGGAACCGGCAGCATTCTGGGCGATCGGCCAATTCTATCGGCACTTCGAGCAGGTGCCGGACGAGCGGGTGGTGGAACTGCTCCGCGAGCACGGCCAGCCGGCGACGAAATGGGAGACGGCTGCGGCGGGTGCGTGACGGGTGCCAGTCAGGCCGCGTCAACCCTTGATCACACCCAGCGGCCTGAGCCGTGCGACCTTGAGCGACAGCCCTGCCCGGTGGACGATGTCGACCACGACATCGACATCCTTCGTGGCATCGGCGCAGATCGTCTCCCAGTCTGCCCATCCCGGGGCTTCGGTGCCTCACGGTCGGCGCCGGTCAGAGACTGTGGAAGGGGAGCAGGTCACTGCCTGTCACTCAGCACACGCTTGCCCAAGTGCCGTTGACGGTTTTATCTTCTCGTCGCTCCGCAAGCGGCTCGAGGCTGGCCACATGCTTCAACCGCTTGCGACGTTGCGGCTGCGGACGATTCACCAGTGAGGACTGAACGTGATGACTCAAGCACACGGACCACACCGCGTCGAGGATGGCCCGTCCATCCTGAAGCAGCCGAGGGTGATCCCCGGGCCGGGGCCCGCGGCTCACAACGATGCCCGTCATGGCTGGGACTATGAGAAACCGCTCAACGATCCGGCGATCGCCGAGGTGTGGTGCTACACGCCCCGATACAGCTACCGGAGCGGCGACACGATCGATTTCCACGTGCACGCCACGCGGCCGGTGTTCGAGATCGAGATCTACCGGGAGGGCCCCACGCCGGAGGTCGTCTATCAGCGCGACGGTATCCCCGCGAAGGCATCGCCTACGCCTGCCAATCCGCATGTGGTGGGCTGCGGCTGGCCCGTCGCCCATCGAGTAGCCGTTTCGAGCGAGTGGCGGTCGGGGTTCTACGTGGTGGTCGTGCGGGTCCGCGACGATGATGGCGGCGTATTCGAGCGGGAGCACTTCGTGGTGGTGAAGCCCGCCGTTCCGGCCCGAAAGACGTCCATCGCCTTCGTGGTGTCGACCGCCACCATGAACGCCTACAACGACTGGGGCGGAGGCAACAGCTATCACGGGGAGGGAGGCACGCCCCGATTCAAGAAGCCGAATGCCCGCACCTCGCTCCTGCGGCCCTGGAGCCGGGGAATGGTGCGACTGACTGGCGGTGCCCCACGGGCGGTGTCGACTGCGGAACTCCCGCCGTTCGCGGTACCCAGCCTGCCGGCCCACGCCTACGCCCACCATTACGGTTTCGCCCGCGACTACGGCGACGCGAGTTGGGCTCTCTACGGCAAGCTGTTCATGGAGTGGGCCGAGGCGAATGGCTACACGCTCGACTGCTACACGCTCCACGACCTGCACGACGATCCCCAGACCCTTGTACCCTATCGCCTCTCGATCGTGGTCGGGCACGACGAGTACAGCAGTTGGCAGATGCGGCAGGCCATCGAGAATCAGCTCGCGGCCGGAGGCAACCATGCCCGGTTCGCGGGCAACAATATCTGGCAGGTTCGGATCGAAGACGAGGGGACCACCTTCGTGAACCACAAGGACGAAACCACCGACCCGCTGCTGGGAACCGATCGGGAACGGTTCGTGAGCAATGCGTGGGATCTTCCCTGCACGGGGTGGCCCCTCACGCACACGTTCGGTCTCACCGGCTCCGGCGCCATCCACGCGATGTACGGCGGGGCGGCCCCGCGGGCCAGCGGCGGGTTTACCATCTACCGGCCGTGGCATTGGAGCCTGAAAGGCAGCGACCTGTATTACGGCGACGTGCTCGGCGGCCGTCCCGACTGTATCGCCGCCTACGAGATCGACGGCTGCGACTTCACCATGCGTGACGGCCTGCCGTATCCGACGGGCAGGGACGGCGCGCCGGCGAATCTGTCGATCGTGGCGATGGCTCCCGCCGTGCTGCACGAGGAGGATCATTTCAACGGCACGACGGCCACGATGATGAACTCCGTATCCAATCCGTCGATCAAGGGCGATGGCACGGAACTGCCCCATCTCGAAGAGCACGAGGGAGCGAGGCATCCCAAATACGGCGCCGGCATGATCGCAAGTTACGACCGCGGCTGTGCCCCGGGCGATGGCACGATGTTCGTGGCCGGGGCGACCGACTGGGTGGTGGGCCTGCAGCGTCGCAACTGGTTCGTCGAGAAGATCACGCGCAACGTGCTCGATCGGCTGTCCGGCCCGCGGCCCTCGGCTTCATCGGCCTAGCCTCCCCCGAAAAAGGCACCATATCCACGCGGTGGCTGCGGGCAAGCGGGATCTGTGGAGGGGCTGCCGACACCCCGAGAGACGGCGTCGTTCGGGCACCGAGCCGCCAAAGACGGATCGGTCGGCGCAGGCATGGATGGCGGATCGCAGGCATGGATAGCGGAGCGCAGACATGGATGGCGGAGCGCAGACATGGATGGCGGAGCGCAGACAAGGATGGCGGAGCGCAGACAAGGATGGCGGAGCGCAGACAAGGTGACGGGTGCCAGTCAGGCCGCGTCAACCCTTGATCAGCCCCAGCGGCCTGAGCCGTGCGACCTTGAGCGACAGCCCTGCCCGGTGGACGATGTCGACCACGACATCGACATCCTTGTAGGCAAGCGGCTGTTCCTCAGCGAGTCCCTCGCGGCTGCGGCACCGGGCCACGACACCACCGCGAAGGAGCTCCTCCTGGATATTCCGGCCACGTGCGGCCTTCGTGGCGGCCGTGCGGCTCAGGCAGCGGCCGGCTCCATGGCAGGTGGTGCCGAAGGATCGCTCCATCGACCGCGGCCCGCCGCGGAGCACCCAGCTCGCCCGCCCCATGTCGCCGGGAATGATCACGGGCTGGCCCGTGACGCGGTAGCGGTCTGGGATCTCGCGATGGCCCGCTGGAAAGGCCCGCGTCGCACCCTTTCGGTGCACGCAGACGTCCTTGTTCGTGCCACCCACCTGATGCCGCTCGATCTTCGCGATGTTGTGCGCCACGTCATAGAGCAGCTCCATGCCGAGAGAGTGCCATGGTTTGTCGAGCACGCGGGCGAACACCTCGCGGACCTGCCACATGAGCAGCTGCCGGTTGCAGAAGGCGTAATTCGCGGCGGCCCGCATGGCACCGAGATAGTTTTGGCCCTCGGGGCTCTCGACCGGTGCGCAGACCAACTGCCGGTCGGGGAGATGCATGCCATATTTCGTCGGGGCGTCGCGGAGGGCCCGCAGCGAATCGTCGCAGACCTGATAGCCCAGGCCGCGGGAGCCAGAATGGATGAGCACGCAGATCTGCCCGGCATGGAGTCCGAAGGCGGCCGCGGCCGTGTTGTCTTCCACGCGGTCGACCACCTGCACCTCGATGAAGTGGTTGCCGGCGCCCACGGTGCCGCACTGGTCGCTGCCGCGGGCGATCGCACGATCGCTCACATATTCAGGCCTGGCGTCGGCGATGCAGCCCTCTGCCTCGGTCAGGGCGACGTCGTCTTCAGTGGCGAGACCGCGGCGCTTCAGAAAGGGCACGCCCTGCTGCATGAGCTCGCGAAGCTCTGCGGGCGAAAATCGATGGCTGCCCCCCTGCCCCACCCCGACGGGGACGTCCCGCAAAAGTTGGTTGACGAGGCCCAGCAGCACGGGCTGGATATCGGCGAGCGTGAGGTTCGTCCGCATGAGACGGACTCCGCAGTTGATGTCGTAGCCCACGCCGCCGGGCGAGACGACGCCGCCGATCGCAGGATCGGTGGCGCAGACGCCGCCGATACAGAAGCCATATCCCCAGTGGATGTCGGGCATGGCGAGACTGGCGGTCTGGATGCCGGGCAGGAAGGCGACGTTGGCCACCTGATCGGGGGCGCGGTCGCTTCGCAACTGCGGAATCAGTAGCTCGTCGGCAAAGATCAGACCATCGACGAGCATGCCCGGTTTGTAGGTCTTTGGGATCCGCCAGGTGCATTCGTCCACCTGCTCGAGCGGACCGGCGAAGCCGCGGTCGGGAGACCTTTCGGTGGGAGTGGCGGTCATCTGGTCACCTCCAAACGTTGCCAACGTGCCTGTTCGGCATCATGGTTGCTGGTTTTCCGCATGTGGCGACGAGATTCCATCTTGTCGGGCTCGGGGCTTGGATTCGGCAAGTTGGAAACTTGCCGCCACGGGGAGGGACGCACATCCCGTCCCAAACGGGTTTGCTGGAGGGGCCATGTTTCGCGTGAATTTAAATGTCGACGATCAGCGTGGCTTCCCAACCCTCGGCGGTTTCGAAGACGGCAAGTTCGTGCTGGGTGATCGCCTTGATCTCGTGGGCGAGCGTGTGCCGGGCGGGATCATACCGCTCGCCATGAGCGGTGGCGTGGAGCCCGGTGGCATCGATGGCCACGTCGAACCGGCAGAAGAGCATGCGGCGGAGTTCGAAGGCTGCGTGCAGTTCGCTGATCCAGTCGAAGAGCAGCCAGGTGGGATCGGCGCCGAGCACGTGGAACTGTTCGGCGTGGTCGGCCCGGGGGCGGATCTGGGCGAGGTCGCCGGCGATGATCTGGAAGAGACCGCTCGCCGCGTCGGCCATGAGCCGCTCGAGCGTCGGCGCGTTCACCCGCAGGCCGAGATCGGCCGTGTGTTCGAAGATTTCGTGCATGGGGCGGTCCGAATGCGGGAACATGTCTTTCGGCGCGGGAGCCGCGAATCATACGGGCCGGCTCCGGTTCGTGTCCGACATCGCCGCCACCCCCCGCGATTGCTATAATCCCCCCGGCCGCTTCTTGCGAATCCTCCGGGAACCTATCCATGCGAAACCCACTGCGATTCCGTCGGACAACCGTGTCTTGTGTCGGCATTCTCTTCGCGATCCTCGCCTCGGCGGGATTCACGTCGGCCCGTCTGACTGCCGCCGAACCCACACCGCCGCGTGCTGGCATGGCCCAGCC
>JBIIMX010000139.1:0-7962 GCA_044337765.1 Pirellulales bacterium
CAGCCGGCGACAGCGGGTCCAGGTCCGGCCCGCCGTTCCTCCCGCCCGACAGCCTGACGATCCGCTGCCGAGAACACGGTCCGCTCGTCGTCGAAATGCCGACTGCCGAGCGGTGGACGGGCCTGGTGCTCCGCGTCACGGACCATCGCGGGCAGGAATTTCCCCTTCCCACCGGCAAACGGGCCGTGGCGCTTTGCCGCTGCGGCCGCACCCATACCAAGCCATTCTGCGACGGTTCCCACAAAACCAGCGGTTTCGATGCGGCCGACACCGCCCCCGCCTGAAAACACCGGCCTGAAAACACCCGCTTGGAAAATAGATTGTCGCGGTCGTACGGTCTGGGAAAAGCCTGTTGTCGGCGGAAAGTCTTCACGGCACAACACTTACGTCATCCGACAGCTGTGGAAAACCGGCCCGGAGGTGGTTGAGCGATATGGACTGGGCAGGAAAACCCCTGTACGGTTGAGAGCACAACGTACGGAAATCCCACGCCCGGCCAGCCCGGGTGGCCCAGTCTGGACGGCATGATGTCGAAGCCCGGCACAAACTTTTACCAGCGGAACAGCGTCTGGATCATGGCGATCCTGATCTTCTTGTTGCCCTTGGTGGTGGTGGGGGCGATCAAGGCCAAGGGCAACAACCGCAACGATGTGAAGGGCTGGCTGCCCCTCGAATACCCGGAAACCCAGACCTACCGCTTTTTCCGCAAGAACTTCCAGGGTGAGGAGTTTGTGCTGGTCAGCTGGGACGGCTGCACCATGGCCGATCCCAGACTGGAACTGCTGGCCCAGAAACTGCTGCCCCCGCCGGAGGAGGCGTCTCGGATCGAGCGTCCGCTCTTCTTCAAATCGGCCCAGACCGGCCCCCGGGCGGTCGAGCGGATGACCGACGAACCGCTGAACCTCGATCGGGAGGAGGCGATTTCCCGGCTCACCGGGGCGATCATCGGCCCGCCCTCCCCAGGGATTGCCGCCGGCAGCGAGGCCGACGACCTCGATGCCCGGCAGACCTGTCTGGTGCTCACGCTCTCCGACGCCGCCCGGTCCAACCTGCACGGAGCCATCGACCTCATCAAGGAGATCGCTGCCGGCGAGTGCGGCATCCCGGAACAGACGCTGCATATGGGCGGCCCGCCCGTCGACAACGTCTCCATCGACCGGGCCGGTCAGACCAGTGTGACGATCCTCTTCGGGCTGTCGCTCGTGGTCGGTTTTCTCGTCAGCTGGTGGAGCCTCAAGAGCAAGACGCTGGTGGCGATGGTGCTCGCCTCGGGTGTCTACAGCATGTTCGCCAGTCTCGCGGTCGTCTGGTACTCGGGGTATCCCGTGGACGCCATCCTGCTGACGATGCCCTCGCTCGTCTACGTCGCCACCACCAGCGGTGCGATCCATCTTGCCAATTACTACCGTGACCAGCTCGCCGAGACAGGCGTGGTGGAGGGCGCCCCGGGGCGGGCGGTGCACCACGCGCTCCTGCCGCTCACGCTGGCCACAGGCACGACTGCTGTCGGTCTGGCGACGCTGGCCGTGAGCGAACTGGTGCCGATCCGCATGTTTGGCATCTTTTCCGCCATCGGCGTCGTGGTCAGCTTCCTGATCCTCGTGTTCTTCATGCCGGCCGCCCTCGAACTTTTTCCGCCGAAGCTCAAGCTCGGCAAACTTGCCGAGGATGAGTCGGGCGACGCCTGGAAGCCGGTCGAGTCGAGCCCGTGGTGGAGCGTGGGCCAGTGGATCACTCAGCACAATGGACTCGTCACTGCCGCCTGCCTGCTTGTGCTCGCCGGGGTGAGCTATGGCATCACGCAGGTCGAGAGCAGCGTTCAACTGATGCGGCTTTTCTCCTCCAAGGCCCGCATCCGGCAGGACTACCACTGGCTCGAAAAGCATCTTGGCCCGCTCGTGCCGATGGAAATCCTCGTGCGGATCGACCAGCAGACGTGCCCGCTGACATTTCTCGAGCGGATGGAACTGGTCGGCGATATTCAGAAACAGATCGGCGATCTCGACGAGGTGGGCAGTTCGCTCTCGACCGTCACTTTCGGACGCAGCCTCGACGTCGGCGACGATGATGACGGCATCGGAGGTGCCGCGGCCAGGGCCATCGGCTTCGGCTCGCGAACCAAGCGGAGCGTGCTCAACCGGCGGTTGACCGCACACCGTGCGGATTTTCTTGCCGGCGACTATCTCCGCGAGGCGGAGCTGCCCGACGGCACGCAGCAGGAACTCTGGCGCATCAGCGCCCGCGTCAGTGCGACCAAGGAGGTCGACTACGCCCTTTTCAAACGCGATCTCCAGTCCAAGATCGACCCGATCCTCGCCGACCTCGACAGCGAGGGAGTGAAGGGCGTCACGGTCGACTACACCGGCCTCGTGCCGCTGGTCTACAAAGCCCAGCACTCGCTCCTGGACGGGCTGACGATCGGGTTTATTTACGATTTCGCGATCATCGTCGTCGTGATGATCGTGCTCTGCCGGGCGGCATCCGCCGGTCTGGTGCTGCTGCTGCCGGCGGCATTTCCCGCGTTGATGGTCTTCGGCAGCGTGGGCTGGACGCACTCCCTGCTCAAGTCTTTTGATGCCGGCACACTGCTCATCGACATCGGCACCGTGATGGCGCCGAGCGTGGCACTCGGCGTGACCGTCGACGACGTCGTCCACTTCATGCTCTGGTTCCGCAAGGGGATCGCCGATGGTCTCGACCGCAAGCAGGCGACCATGCTCGCCTACAAGGGCTGCGCCCGGGCGATGTATCAGAGTTGGGGCGTGATCGGCATCGGTCTCTCCGTCTTCTCACTCTCGCCGTTCGGGCCAACGCAGCGGTTTGGTCACATGATGCTGGCCATGCTCACGATCGCACTGGTCGGCAACCTCGTCTTCCTGCCGGCGCTGCTCTCGGGCCCACTGGGCGCGGTCTTCAGTTGGAGCGTGCTCCGAATCGAACGGAAGAAGGCCCTGCGCGAGGGTCGGCGGAAACTGAAAACAGATCCGGGCAGCGATGCCCTGCCGGCCCCGCATGTGGTGCCCGGCCCTGCCAAGCAGGTCGTGCATGCCTGAGTCATCGAGCCGGCCCTCCGAGGCGGCCGGCCTGCCTGCGGCAACGGTGGTGCTCAAGCCCAAGCGGGCCCGCCCCTTCTTCGGTCGGCATCCCTGGGTGCTCGACACGGCGGTGCTCCGGGTTGACGGCACCCCGGCTGATGGCGACGTGGTCGATCTCGCCACGCACGACGGCACGTTCGTGGCCCGCGGGCTCTGGAATTCCGCGAGCAAGCTCCGGGTGCGGCTCTTCGCATTCGACGCCGCGACCAAGCTCGACGACGAATTATGGAAATCGCGGATCGCGTCGGCGGTGGCGTTGCGCCAGTCTCTCGGTCTCGCCGATCCCGCCGGTGCCGCCCGCCTGATCAACAGCGAGGGCGACGATCTCTCCGGACTGATCGTCGACCGCTACGGCGAATGGCTCTCCGTGCAGGTGACGGCGCTTGCGATGTCGCTCCGGCTCGACACGGTCTGCGACGCCCTGGCATCGCTCGTGGCACCGAAGGGGATCCTCCTGCGGGGTGCGGAACGGGGGCTCGCGAAGCTCGAGGGGCTCCATCTGCCCGACCGGCTCGTCCGCGGAACGGCCCCGACAGGCCCGATCTTCGTGACGGAGCACGGCCTGAAATTCGGCGTCGATCTGACCGAGGGGCAGAAGACCGGCTTCTATCTCGACCAGCGAGACAACCGCCAGGCGGCGGCCCGGTACGCACGAGGCAGGCGGGTGCTCGACATGTTCTGCTATTCGGGCGGCTTCGCCACAGCCTGCGCCGCAAGCGGCGGCGCGCGGAGCGTGTTGGCCGTCGATTCGAGCGCCAAGGCGACGGCGCTCGCCAAGGCCAACGCCGACCTGAACGGCGCTGCCAACGTGATCGTGGAGACCGCCGATGCCTTCGAGAAACTCGCCGCGTTGAAGACCGCCGGCGAATCCTTCGGCATGGTGATTCTCGACCCGCCCAAGTTCGCTCGGAGCCGCGCCTCGCTCGACGATGCGATGCGGGCCTACCACCGCATCAACCGGCTGGCTGTCGATCTGCTGGAAGCGGGCGGTATCCTCGTGACCAACAGCTGCTCAGGCGCCGTGTCGAGAGAGGATTTTCTCGTCATGCTCGCAGGCGTGGCCCAGCGGTCGGGCCGCACGATCCAATTGCTCGAGTGCCGCGGCGCCGCGCCGGATCATCCCGTGAGCGCGGGCTGCCTCGAGGGCGAGTATCTGAAGTGCATCATCGCCCGCGTGGCCTGAGCCGGAGGACGGCACTCTACAGCTTCCGCAATCGAGTGAACTCGTCCATCGTCACCGTGGTGAGTTCGCCGTCGTCGCGGGAGAGGATCAGCACGTCGCTGTAGACCTTGTCGTCGGGGTTGCGGCGAAAGTGCAGGCCGTGCCGCCGGCGTTCGCGCCGCAGCACCTCTCCCACGGTGGTCGTGCTCCACTTGGCACTCGACCCCACCGTCACACCGTGGATCACCTCCACCCGGTCGCCCGGCTGGAGTTGCTCATAGAGCGTCCGTGACTGGTATTCCTCAGGCGTCATGCGTTCACACTTCCTTGCTATCGATCCACTTCATCATCTTGCGGAGGCCGCGGCCGGTCTCCGTGAGCTTGTGCTCACGCTCACGCCGCCGCGTGCTCTTGAACATCGCCGCGCCGCCACGGTTTTCGAGAATCCAGTCCCGGGCGAACTGGCCCGAGCGGATCTCTTCGAGGATCTTCTTCATCTCCTGGCGGGTCTCGTCCGTGATGATCCGCTTGCCACGCGTATAGTCGCCGTACTCGGCAGTGTTCGAAACGCTGTACCGCATGTATTCGAGGCCGCCCTGATAGAGCAGATCGACGATCAGCTTCATCTCGTGGAGGCACTCGAAGTAGGCCATCTCCGGCTGGTAGCCCGCCTCGACGAGCGTGTCGAAGCCCGCCTTGATCAGCTCCGAGACGCCGCCGCAGAGCACGGCCTGCTCGCCGAAGAGATCGGTCTCGGTCTCTTCCGCGATCGTCGTCTCGATCACGCCGCCCCGCGTGCCGCCGATGCCCTTGGCATAGGCGAGGCCGATCTTCTTGGTTTCGGGCGAAGCACCGGGGCCAAGGGCGATCAGGCAGGGCACTCCGCCACCCTTCACGTATTCGCTGCGGACGAGATGCCCCGGCCCCTTGGGGGCCACCAGCATGATGTCGTGGCCTGCGGGCGGCTCCACCTGGCCGAAGTGGAAGTTGAAGCCGTGGCTGGCCATCAGCACGGCGCCCTTCTTGAGATTCGGCTTGATCGCGGTGCGGTAGACGTCTCCCTGCAATTCATCCGGCAGGAGGATGTTGACGACGTCGGCCTGCTTGACGGCATCCTCGACGCTCATCGGCTCGAAGCCATGGCTCTTGGCGAGCTCATAGTTGGGGCCGCCCGGACGCTGCGCCACCACGACCTTGAGTCCGCTGTCCTTCAGGTTTTGAGCTTGGGCGTGGCCCTGACTGCCGTAGCCGATGATGGCGATGGTTTTGCCGGCGAGAGCCTTCAGGTCAGCATCAGCGTCGTAATAGATTGTCGCAGCCACGGTTCACTCCACGTTCAATGATGGGAAAAGTTCAATGATGGGAAAACAAAAGTTCGGTTGAGCCCCGTCGACAGGACGGGAGAACAGCTCTTCAAGCAAGCGATTCGCGTGCGGAGGCGGAGTCGGCCGGGCGGGCACCGTCGGCGGCCTCGGTGAGCTCGCGGGTCGGGGAGCTCCCGCGAACCATCGCGATCCTACCGGTGCGAACCAGCTCGAGAATACCCAGAGGCCGCATCAAATCGATAAATCCTTCGATCTTCTTCTCGGTGCCCGAGATCTCGACGATCACGCTGTCGCCCGCCACATCGACGATGCGACCGCGGAAGATCTCGGCGAGCTCCTTCACCTGCGATCTGGCCGGGCCGACCGGAGCGGCCACCTTCAACAGCATCAGATCGCGCTCGACATAGTTGCGGGAGCTGATGTCGTCGACGCGGACCACCGTGACGATCTTCTCGAGTTGCCGACGGACCTGGTCGAGCACGCGGTCGTCGCCCCGCAGCACGAATGTCATGCGGGAAAATCTCCGGTCCTCGGTCTCCCCGACGGCCAGGCTGTCGATGTTGTAGCCACGGGAAGCGAGCATTCCCGACACGTGCGCCAGCACCCCCGGGACGTTCTGGACCGTGGCCGAGAGGACATGTCGCATGGGTGCTTTCGGCAGGGGCTGCCGGGCTCTGTGGGGGTATGGAACGGGTGAAAGTCGGCCGGAAATACGGAATTTCCCGCGGTGGCGAGTCTAGTGTGGGCGGACGGGCGGATTCAAGCCATGGCTGCGGACCGGGGCTGGCAGGCCCCCCCGGGTTTGCGGCTGCGCCCGAAGATGCCGCGTGTGCGTTGACACGAGCCCGAAAAAGCCGATAGTTTGCGGTGCTCGGACGCGCGGCCTCCCCGCCCCACCGAGTGCGAATCCATCCCATTCCCCCGTGAGAGTACGCGAGCGTGTCGAACGTTTTGGCCCAAGAATTGATTGAAGCGGGTGTTCACTTTGGCCACCGTGCCAGCCGCTGGAATCCCAAGATGCGGCCCTACATCCACGGCCGCCGCAACCTCATCCACATTATCGACGTTCGCGAGACGATCCGCGGCCTGCTGCGGGCGCGAAAGTATCTCAAGCAAGTCGCCTCGTCCGGCGTGCTCGTGCTCTTCGTGGGCACCAAGCGGCAGGGGGCAGAGGCGGTGGCTCGCGAGGCAGCGCGGTGCGGCATGCCCTATGTCAGCGATCGTTGGCTTGGCGGCACACTCACGAATTTCCGCACTATCCGCAACCGGCTCGCCCGGCTCGAGGAACTCGAGGTTCTCATTCCCTCCGAGGCCTTCAGCACCTACTCCAAGAAGATGCAATCGTCGTTGCGTCGCGAGCATCGCAAGATGCTCCGCAACCTGGGCGGCATCCGCACCCTGTCGCGGCTTCCGGAATGCCTCGTGGTGTTCGATCCCAAGAAGGAGAAGAACGCCGTCAACGAGGCTCGGAAGATGGGCATCACGACGGTGGCCCTGATCGACACCGATTGCGATCCCGACGTCATCGACCTGCCGATTCCTGGCAACGACGACTCGATCCGCTCGATCGAACTGGTTGCCGCCCGACTGGCCGACGCGATTCTCGAGGGCAAGGCCCAGACCGCGACGGAGTCGCAGGCCAAGGCCGAGGGTGGCGATGTGGCTGGCCAAGTTGGTGAAGAGGGCAAAGGCTCCAAGCCCGCGCCCAAGGCCAGGGCGAACGTGAAACGAGCCGTGCCGAAGCCGCCCAAGACGTGATCCATTCGGACCACCTCCGGCGAAAACGGAACGGGATGGGGTCACCGTGGGTGGCCAATGGATTGCTCTCGGTGTCGGCCCTGCCGGGTCAAGCCGCTCCCTTCGACTCCCGCCGTGCTTTGCATCCGTCCTCCGCATCGCAGACACAACACACTTCAACAGTTGTCACAATTCTCTAAGGAGCTAGACCTTGGCTGAGATCACCGCCGCGGCTGTGATGGCCCTCCGCGACAAGACGGGCCTTCCGATGATGGAGTGCAAGAAGGCGCTGCAATCATGCGGCGGCAACACAGAAGAGGCTGTCGAGTGGCTCCGCAAACAAGGGGTCAAGACTCAGGCCCTGCGTGCTGATCGCGAGACGTCCACCGGCCGGCTGGCCGTCTACACCGACCTGGGCAGGGGTGTCGGGACGATGATCGAGATGAAGTGCGAGAGCGCCCCGGTGGCGGGCAGCCCCGACTTCAAAGACTTCGTCAACGACATTGCCAAGACCCTTGCGATCGGCCCCGGCGCCAAGACGCCCGCCGAACTGCTCACGCAAAAGAGCCAGGCCCATCCCGACCGCACGCTGGGCGAACTGAAGGACGACCTCTTCAACCGCATGCGGGAAGTGTTCGAACTC
>JBIIMX010000140.1:0-7949 GCA_044337765.1 Pirellulales bacterium
TCGGGCAGGTCGGGAATCGTGAAGCTCACGTCCGCCAACGCGGTGTACTCCCGCGACGTGCCCATGCCGTAGATCTTCGTCACCCCGCGGAAGTCGACCGCAGCCGGCCTGAGAGGCGTCGTTTCGGTGCTGCTCATGCGGCCCTCTTTTCCGGGTTCGCCCCCCCGCGCAGCAGGCTGCTGCAAAGCCGCGGCAACCATCCCCGCCCACCGTAGCGGTGCGGAAAAAGATCACACTGCAGCCACCACAGCGCCCGATCGATCGCGTAGGCGACAAGTGGGATCACGAACAGCACGATCAGGATCGGCTCCCGTTCGCCGCGCCGCTGCGACATGTTGATGAGATCCCCGAGGCCTCCCGAGTCGCTCCCGAACTTCACGAGTTCCGCCAGCATCACGTATCCGAAGGCGAGGCCGAACAGCAGCCGCAGCGAGTTGAAGATGGCCGGGGCCGCCAGCGGAACGAGCACCTTGAGGATGATCTGCAGCCGCGAGGCACCGAGCGTGAGGGCCGTATCGACATACCTCTGCGGCACCTCGAGCACGGCGGCCGTCGTGTCGCTCACAACGAATGCGACACTCGCGATGAACAGAAACATCACCTTCTGGAATTCACCGATACCGAACAGGAAGAACGTCAGCGGGATAAGCGCCGCCACCGGAATATTGCGGCCGAAGACCGTCAACGGCGCAAGAAAGGACCGCACCGCCGGAAAACAGGCGGCCAGCACCCCGAGCGGCACGCCGACCACCGCGGTCAGGCCAAAGCCGAGGCAGACCCGCGTGAGCGTGCGGAAGGTGTTGGCGACCAGTTTCCGTTCGCCAAAAACCCGCGGCAATTCGCGAAACGTCTCCGCCGGGCTCGGCACCATCGCGGGACTGATCCAACGGGCCTCAGCCTCGCCCGCCGTGGCGATGAACCAGGCCGCCAGCACACAGGCCACGCTGGTGACGCCCCAAAGCAACGCCGTGATCGCGGGCGTCTCCCCCCGCAGCGGCCGGGCCGGTGACGCTGCGGCAAAAGCCCCCGAAAGGGAGGCCTCCGGCCCCGAAGCCTCATGCCCGTTCATTCCTTCTCCGCAGAGTAGACCTTGATCTCCACGCGACGATTCTTCGCGTGGTCGTTGGGTTGCTCGGGATCGGCCGGCCGGTCCCAGCCGGCACCGTCAACCGCAAACCGGTTTTGGTCGAACTCAAACTTATCCACGAGCGCCGCCTTCACCGAGCCTGCCCGCTCCCGGGAAAGTTCCTTCACCATCGCTGCAGGAACCGATCCCTTCATCGAGCCGTCGGTATGCCCCTCGATCACGATCCGGGCGTTGCCGAACTGCTTCGCAAGCGCGCCCACCTCGTCGAGCACGAGGTCGACGGTCGGATCATAAGGCTCCTCGACCTCGCGGCCGTCGATTCGCCGCACGATCCGCTTGCGGAGATCCCAACTGTTCGGAAAGAAGTGGATCACCACCGTGTTGGTGAGAATCTCCTCATTCTCGGCCCTGATCTGCGACAGCGTCTTCGGAGCCAGCGGCTTGGCGTATTCGTCCTTGGTCTCCGCATACTTCGGCTCACTGCCAAGTTTCTGGATCACCGAGAAGTCCATCACCTGATCGAAGGGCACGGGCGGATTCGAGATCGCGCCGACACGGCGATAGAGATAGTAGGACTGCTTCCAGATCCGCTCGAAGTTGGCCGGGTTGTTGCGATTGATGAAGAACTGATAGTTCTCCGCCCAGTTGGTGCTGTGGGCGTCACCGAGCATGGCCAACGTGTCGGTGGCGGGAATGTTGTAGCCCGCTGCCATCAGTTCGGCCGCCTTCGCCCGTGACGTCTCGGTCTTGAGAGACTCCATCGCGTCGAAGATGCCCCGCACGATCGCCTCGATCTTGTCGGGATGATCCTTCGCGAAATCGGCCCGCGCAAACCAGACGTCAGCGATCAGACGGTTGGCCGTCTGGGTGGTGACGAGCATGCGGTTGCCCTTGGCCTTTTCCAGGTTGTAGATATCGGGTGCCCACGACACGCAGCCGGCCAGATCCTTCTGCGCGTTGAAGGCAGCGGCCGCCTGGAAGGCGTCTTCGGTGTAGACCATGTCGATATCGCCAGGCTGCAAGCCGCCGGCCACGAGCATGTTGAGGGCGAAGAATTGGCTGGGGGAATTCTGGGCGAGCACCAGTTTCTTGCCTGCCAGATCCCGGACCGTCTTGATTCCCTCGCGGACCACGATGCCGTCGCCGCCGTTGGAGAAGTCGACCTGCTGAAACACACGCGGCATCACGCGGGAATCCTTCGGCGCGCCGGTGCGGTCGACGAGCCCCTCCAAAAACAGCGGGATCATGTCGAGCGTGGCCCAGCCGATATGCACTTCGCCCGCGGCATAGGCATCCCGCATCGTGACGGGATTGTCGATGAGCACCAGTTCGATCTTGAACGGCTTGCCCCCCGGCGCCTGCCAGACCTTGCCCGCCTTGAAGCCGTTGTTGGCGAGGATGATCGGGCTCCAGCCGGCCCAGACATTCAAGGCGAAGCGGACGGTCTCGTTTTCGAGCGGCTTATAGGCACTGGTGCCCTTGACCGGCGGCAGTTTCTCCGCCGGCTTGAAGGCATACTCCTTCACCGTGGTCGGCACACTCGAATCGCCGGCCTCGAACAGCACGCCTTCTGCGCCCGGTTCGCCACCCGCGGCAGGCCCGCCACCGCCAGCCCCGCCGGCCCCTCCACCGACCGGCGGCCCACCAGGCCCAGCCTGCCGTGCCGCGGCATTGCCGCCGCCCAGAGGCCGCCCCAGGCCGAACTGATCGAGCATCCCGGCCCGCCATGCCGCCAGGCCTACGAGCCCGAGAATCACAGCCCAGACCGCCAGCCAGAACGGAGCCTTGGGTTGACTTGCCATCGGAAGCCTCTTGTTCAAGTGGAATAGGAATACACAGGTCGCGACGCCGCAGCCGATGCACTAACCGCGAAACGTCGTCCTCGGCCGCGACTTGCCCGCCATGTAGAAGGCGTTCATGAGATCGTAGGCGGTCACTTCGCAGAGAAGCCGGGTGACTTTTTCGTGGGCCTCCGGAGAAAGGAGCGGTTCTACCTCCTTCATGAGAGCGACGACGCGATGTTCCTGCGCCTCGATTTCCTTCGTCTCGACGCGGCCATCGGCGACGACGTCGAGAAACGAGTCGAGTTTTCTGGCGTACTCGGCCAGCAGCGGAGCCTCGCTCGCTTCGTCGAACCAGGGGGTCTTGCCTGCGGATGCCTTTGCCATGTTGGGTATCTCCTGCGGGGGTGCTCTTGGGCGACAATCTACCTACGTGTTCGTACGAATGGGCGGGTTGTACGCATGTCGATCGAATCAGGAACCGATCACCTCACGGATTGCCGCGAGCCGCTCCTGGAGATGGGCCCGGCCACCAGGCTTGCCAACCTGCTCCTTCCAGCGTTCGGGGAGGAACCGCTTCTCGGTGCATTCGAGCACCGCGGCGATCTCCTGCATCTCCTTCTCCAGGCCCTGCGCTGAGGGCATGAAGTCGTCGATCGCAGCCTTCAGGTCTTCCGGGGAGATCGTGTCTGGGGTGGGCTGCCCCGCGTCGGCCGCCCGCTCCAAGCCCTTGCGTCTGGCAGCCAGCACGACGCTCTCGATGTCGGCTCCGGAAAGGCCGAGCGACAGATCGATCGGGCCGGGCAGTCCCGGTGCCAATTTCACGCGGCTCTTGCGGGCCATCGCCGTGAACATCGCGTCCATCTCCGCCTGGTCGTGGGGATAGAAGAGCGGAATATGCACCTCGGCACGGCCCTGCCTCTTCAGGTCGATCGGCAGGAGGTCGGGTCGGCTGGTGAGCAGCATCCAGACGATCTTGCCGCGATACCGCGTGTCGCCCATCTGCCTGGCAATCATCGAAAAGACACGGGCCGAGGTGCCGGAGTCGCCATCCGAGGAACGATTGCCGAGCGCGGCATCAGCCTCGTCGATGACCACGACGACCGGTCCGAGCCCGCGCAGCACTTCGAGGGCGTGCTCGAGGTTGCCCTCGGTCTCGCCGACGTACTTGCTGCGGAAATTCTTGAGCACGGCGCACGGGATGCCGACGCTGCCGGCATAGCACTCGGCGATGAAGCTCTTGCCGGTGCCGACCGGTCCACAGATCAGATAGCCCATCGGGGCGCTCTCGAACTGGCCTCGCTTGATCGCACGGGCGTCGGTTTCGAGCCTGTTTTTCGCCTCGGCATGGCCGGCGACCGCGTCGAGGGTGAGCCGCGGTTGGATGAACTCGACGAGCCCCTGACACGACCGTTCGATGAGATCCTTCTTCTTCGCGGCAAATTCCGGGCCGTCGGGCGGCGTGCCGTCCCGGGCCGACATCGTGATCACCGCCCGCAGGCTTTCGAGCGTGAGTCCGCCGGCGACGGCGGCCGTGCGCTTCACCGCATCGATCTGCGTTGGCGGCACGCCGACGGCGGCAGCCGTGGAGACAGCAAACCTCTCCCGCGTTTCCGCGTCGGGCAGCGGCACGCCGATCGTTGTCACGGCCGGATTGGTCACGAGCCGTGGATGCATCTCCGAAAGGCTGTCGGTGAGCATCACGATCGCGACGTTGACCCGCCGCAGCAACGGATTGGTCGCCCAGCTCAGAATCCGCACCAGCCGACCGGCCCCGGCCCGGGCGCTCGAGGCCGCATCGCCAGCCGGCGCGAGATACTGTCCGTAGTCGAGCACGACGGCAATCCGCTTCCGCTGCTCGGGCGGATCGATCAGGTTGCGTTCAAGCAGGCCGTCGATGGCGGCGATCGCCTGATCGGGATCGCGGGGCCAGTTGGCGGCGCCGCCGAGCCGTTCGGTGAGCCACTGCGCCATGGTGCGCAGGCGGGCGGCGTCGGGGCCGGCAAGCGGACGCAACCCCTTCCCGACGTCGTAGGCAAGCACGATGTCCCAGCGGCCAAAGAGTTCGCGAGCCAGGAAATCGGGGGCGGTGCCCCAGCCGGCTGGCGGCTGCATGTCCGGGGGCCCCAGAGGCACGAGATCACGAACATTCCCATGGAGCAGGAAAACGCAACTCGTTCCGGAGAGATAGGCGTCACCGAGCCGCTCCGCCCAGGGCGGACACCAGCCTGGAAGGGCCGACGACGGCCCGCTGGCCACGGCCGTGCCCAACTGCGGGGATGACGGTTGCTCTGCGTTCGGGGCGACGTTCGTCACGGTCGGCGGCTCCTGAATGAACTCCGGCTCGAGGGCACAAGGGCTCTTGTGGCTCGATGCGAGCGGGCACGCAGCCCGCCGGCTCAGCCCTGCGTCTGCTTGGTCCGCTCCGCGCCAAGTTCCTTGTCGTCGGCCTTCACTCCGGCCGTCTCAGACGTGACCATGCCCATCTCCACCTCGAAATCGCGGAGGGCCTGGTCGGCCATGTTTTTCTCGACAGCCTGCTCGGACTTGATCTTGTCGAGCCCATCGCCGGAGAGGTCTGCCGCCACGCGGACTTTGGCGCGGTTGAGGCCGATCTTGTCCTGAATGACGTCCTCGATCTGGCCGAAATCGGTGGTGATGTCGAAGTTGAAGCTGTTGGCGAGCTTGGCGAGCTCGGCCTCGGCCCGGGACAGCTTCAGGTCGGCGTCGTACTTCTGGATCTTGGTCTTCAAATCGCTCAGCTTCTTCGTGGCGTGCTTCACCTTCGTGACGTTGTTGTCGTACGCCGTCTCGTGCAGCTTGAGCTGTGCCTCGTTCTCGGCGAGGTCCTTCTTCGCTTTCTGCAGTTCGAGGGCAAACTTCGCCGCCGTGTCCCGCTCGCCCGCCTGCAGATAGGCTTTTACCCGGGCTTCCAGCGAGGCGACGTGCTCGCGGCAGCCGTTCACCTGCCGCAACACCCGTTCCACGAGGGCGCGATACTGCTCGAGCCCCTCCCGCCCCTCCTTCATCTGATCGACCGCCTTGTCATATTCATACTGCAATTGCGCGACCGGATCGGCCGTCCAAAAGTAGTTGGCGACCTTGTTCATCTGCGCGGCGAGCGCCTTCCAGAGTTTTCCCAGGATCATGTTCGGAATCTCCGCGAACGGGGGCGGGGCACGTGAGGTTGAGGGTCAATCTCACCGTTTGATACCGCCCTCGGCAGGGGGAGTCAAACAGCCCGCAGAAACGGCATGAGCGGACGATTTTCCCAACGATCGACGGCTTCTGCCGGCTACCCATCATGTTTCGAAAGGATTACGATGGACCGGCTTGTCGCTCGGCCCAACCAGACCCACTCGGACGAGTACGGCCATTCCCTGAAACGGACACCCCCGATCCCCAAGACACGCGTTCGGACAAACACACACGTTTGGTCTGGGAACGCTCGCACAGGAGACTCACATGCCCGTCACCTCACGTCGCACTTTTTTGCAGTCGGCATCCCTGGCCGGGGCCGGCTACTTCGTGGCCGCCGGTGGCCGCCAGGCCTGGAGCCAGTCCGCCGGTGAGCAGTTGAACATCGCCTGCATCGGCGTGGGCGGCAAGGGCAGCAGCGACTCCGACAACGCGGCCCTCTTCGGCAACGTGGTCGCGATCTGCGACGTCGACCGCAACACGCTCGAAAAGAAGGGCAACTCGGAGAAATTCAAAAACGCGGAACGGTTCACCGACTACCGCGAACTGCTCGCCAAGCACGGCAAGAACATCGATATCGTCACGATCAGCACGCCGGACCACATGCATGCCCCGGCAACGCTCGACGCCATGCGACTGGGCATCAGCTGCTACACGCAGAAACCACTGACACGGACGATCTACGAGGCTCGATTGCTGGCCACGGTCGCCCGGGAGACCGGCGTTTGCACCCAGATGGGCAACCAGGGCACCGCCCTCGACCCCTCCCGCGAGGCGATCGCGCAGCTCCGATCGGGTGTGCTCGGCCCGCTCAAGGAGGTCTATGCGTGGTCGAATCGGCCCGTGTGGGCCCAGGGCCCGAACCGACGCATGAACACGCGGAAATACCAGACACAGGCGATGTCGGAGGTCGACGAGCAGGAGGATCCGACGACCACTGCCGAGGAGGTGGCGGCGATCGTCGACGATCTGCTCAAGAAGAAGCAGCAGGAAATCGGCAAGGCGCTCGAGCGTCTGGATTGGAAAAACTGGCTCGGAGTCGCTCCGGCTCGTGAATACTGGCCCGGCCTGTACCACGCGTTTCAGCACCGTGGCTGGTGGGACTTCGGCACGGGGGCGCTTGGCGACATGGCCTGCCACATGCTGACCGTTCCCTTCGCGTCATGCGGCCTTCGCGATCCCGTTTCGGTAGTGGCGAAGACCACAGGCCACGATTTCGACAGCTTTCCGGCCAGTTCGATCATCAAGTTCGAGTTTCCAGAAACGGCCGAACGACCGGCGATTCCGTTCTGGTGGTATGACCGCAAGGGCAACAAACCGCCAGCAGAGCTCTTCTCGAAGTGGGGCATCGACAAGGTCTCCGACAGCGGCGTCCTGATTGTGGGGGAAAAGGGTGCCTTCTATTCTTCCGACGACTACTGCGCAAAGTATGAGCTCAAGGGCGTCGAGAAGGTGAGCGTCGACTACGAAAAGGCCGAGGACCAGGGGAAGGGCAACGACGTCAACAATATGTTCGAGCTGTTCCGCGCCAAGCGGGCTGACGACCCGAAGGTCTGCAAGTCGAATTTCGTCGATCGAGCCGGCCCGCTGACCGAAACGATCCTGCTGGGAAATCTCGCTGTCTGGGCGGCCGCCAAGGGTGGCACCAATGGCGAGATGGGCGACTGGGGCGAAAAGGTCGAGTGGAACGCGAAGGATCTGCAGGTCACGAACCTCGCCGACCTGAAGACCCCTCGCGTGGCCGATCTCATCAAGCCGCGCTACCCGCAGGGCTATCGGCTCGACTAGCCCCACGGGCAAAGGAGACAGGCTCGTTGCTCGCGGCCACTCGTTCAGCGGTGCGGTCATCAACCAGGTGCCTGCCCCCACTTCTCGAAGACGTG
>JBIIMX010000141.1:0-7904 GCA_044337765.1 Pirellulales bacterium
GGCTTGGGGGCGGCAGTTCGATGGACTGCGCCAAGGGGATCAACTTCCTGCTGTCGTGCGGTGGCCGGATGCACGACTATCACGGCCGCGGGAAGGCGACCGGTCCTCTCTTGCCCTCGATCGCGGTGCCGACGACCGCCGGCACCGGCAGCGAGACGCAGTCGTTTGCGCTCATCACCGACGCCACGACCGGCATGAAGATGGCCTGCGGCGATCCGCGGGCCGCCTTCCGCATCGCGATCCTCGACGTCGACCTTTCTCTCACGCAGCCGCGGCGGGTGGCCTCGCTCACGGGTATCGATGCGGTGTCGCATGCTGTCGAGAGCGAGGTCAGCAGGGCCGCGACGCCCGCCTCGCGGATCTTCTCGCGGGAGGCCTGGCGGCTGCTCGCGAACAACCTTCCCCGGGTTTTTGCCGACGGCAACGACGTGGCCGCCCGCGAGGCGGTGCAACTGGGTGCCGCCTGGGCCGGACTCGCCATCGAAAACGCGATGCTCGGCGCAGCCCATGCGCTGGCCAATCCGCTCACGGCGGCCCACCACGTCGTGCACGGTCAGGCGGTGGGTCTGGTGCTGCCGCATGTGGTCAGGTTCAACGCAGCCTCGTGCGGCGCGGCCTACGCGGAACTCCTCCGCGACATCGGCATCGACGCGAAACCGGAAGCAGCCGGTGACCAACTGGCCTCGTGGCTTTCTCAGCTGGTGGCGACGTCGGGACTGAGCACGACTCTCTCCGCTCTCGGGATAACCGCACCTGATGTGTCGACACTCGCCGCCGCGGCAACCACGCAATGGACGGGCGGATTCAATCCGCGGCCAGTGACAAGCGACGACTTCGCCCGCCTCTACGAGGCCTCCCGATGAGACGACTGGCCCTGCTTGTCTTGCTATGCGTGCCCGGGATGATGCCGTTTGCCGCCGCGGCCGATGACACAACCGCTCCGGCCGCCGCCTGGCCCATGGCTCGTGGCTGTCCTGCAGCCACAGGGCGATCTGCGACCACGCTGCGGCTGCCGTTGGCGGAGAAGTGGCACCGGGGCTTCGATAAAACGGCCTTCGGTGCCGTGCCCGTGATCGCCGCGGGCACGATCTATCTGGGCGATCTGGATGGCACGTTCCACGCGCTCGAACTTGCCACGGGAGCGACCAAGTGGACGTTCAAGGCCGAGGCGGCCGGGTTTCCCTCGGCGGCGGCCGTGTCGCTCGACCCCGCGGCGCCGCTGGTCGTGGTGGGCGACGACACCGGCGTCGTGCGGGCGTTCGACTGCGTCAACGGCACCCTCGCCTGGGAGTATGAAACCGAGGGGGAAATCTCCGGCGGCCCCACGCTCCTCGCCGGCACCGATGGCGGCCGCGTGCTGGTCGGCTCGCAGGACGCGTCGCTCTCGTGCCTGCAACTTGCCGATGGCAGGCTGCTCTGGAAGCATTCGATCGCCGACCAGATCCGCTGCTCGCCGACGGTGGCCCGCACCGCCGACGGCGACCGGGTGTTTCTGGCCGGCTGCGACGGCAAACTGCACGTGATCGATGCGGCGGAGGGCGAAGAGAAGGCGGCCGTGCCGATCGGCGGCCCGACGGGCACCACTCCGGCGGCGGCCGGCGACCGCGTCTTCTTCGGCACCGAGGGGGGCGGGTTCTACGCGATCGACTTTCTCGAGGCCACCGTCGCCTGGCAGACGCAGGCCGCGGTGAACGGCCAGTCGTATCGCTCGAGCGCGGCGATCGCCGACGGCCTCGTCATCGTGGGCTCTCGAAGCAAGGCCGTCGAGGCATTTTCCTCTGCGGATGGAACGCGGAAGTGGCGGCATCCGATGCGCGGCAAGGTCGATGCCTCGCCCGTCGTGGCGGGCACGGAGACTGGCCTGCCGGTGGCCATCGTGGCGGACAGCGCCGGAAAGATCGCTGCCCTCGACGCAACCACCGGGGCGAGCGGCTGGGAGTTCGATGCGGGCGGCGGTTTCTCCGCGGGCGCGGCCCTGGCATCGGGCCATGTCGTGATCGCCTCCGACGACGGCACCATCTGGTGCTTTTCGGCGGCCGACGCCACCGCGCCCACAAGCCGCTGACCCCCTCTGCACAGGATCACCAACCATGACGTGGCTGCAAACGGAGCTCCAGTTGACGCCCCGCCGCCGCGGATTCCACCTGATCACATCCGAAATCGAGACGGCGATTGCCGGTATGGGGCGGCTGCGGATCGGCCTCCTCCACGTCTTCATCCAACACACGTCGGCGAGCCTCTCGATCAACGAAAACGCCGATCCCGACGTTCCCCGCGATCTCGAAATGGCATTCAACCAGATCGCCCGCGAGGATTTCCCCTACGTGCACACGATGGAGGGCTCCGATGACATGCCGGCCCACGTGAAGGCCTCCATGCTCGGCAGTTCGGTCACGGTGCCGATCAAGGACGGCGGACTGTGCCTCGGCACATGGCAGGGCATCTACCTCTGCGAGCACCGCGACCGGGGCGGTCCCCGGAGGCTCGTGCTCACCGCGCACGGGGAGTGACCTATGGCGAGCGGGCCACTGCCGGCCTTCGATCCCGAGCGGTTCCGCAGCGAGGGGCGTGCCATCGTCGATTGGATCGCCGACTACTGGAGTTCTGTCGCCGAACGGCCGGTGCAATCGCCCGTCGCGCCAGGCTGGGTGCGGTCACACCTGCCGCCCCATCCGCCCGAGCAGCCCGAATCTCTCGAGGCCGTGCTCGCTGATCTTGACCGTGTCATCGTGCCCGGCCTGACACATTGGCAACACCCCGGATTCTTCGCCTACTTTCCGGCAAGCACGAGCGGACCGTCGATTCTCGGCGAACTGCTCTCGGCAGGGCTGGGCGTGCAGGGGATGCTCTGGGCCACGTCGCCGGCCTGCACGGAACTGGAGACCCACGTGCTCGATTGGCTGCGGCAATTGCTCGGTCTGCCAGAGCGGTTCGACAGTTCCGGCAAGGGCGGTGGCGTGATCCTCGACTCCGCCTCCAGCGGGCTGCTCTCCGTGGTCGTCGCCGCCCGTTCGCGGGCTGTCGGCCACGACGCTCACGCCGCCGTCTCTGCAGGCGATCGTCCGCTCGTGGCCTACACGAGCGTCGATGCGCATTCCAGCGTCGAAAAAGGCCTGCGGATCGCCGGCATCGGGCAGCCGTGGCTGCGAAAGATCGAGACGAATGCCCGCGGCGAGATGGATGCCGACAGGCTCGCGTCGGTCATGGATGCCGATGCCGTCTCCGGTCGAATCCCCTTCTTCGTGGCCGCCACGGTCGGCACCACTTCATCGGGGGCATGCGATCCGCTGCCTCCGATCGCCCGCGCCGCCCAGCGGCACGGGGCATGGCTGCATGTCGATGCAGCCTGGGCAGGGGCGGCCGCCCTCTGCCCCGAGTTTCGCGAAGCGATCATTGTCGGCGCCGACGCGGCGGATAGCTGGGGCTTCAATCCCCACAAGTGGATGCTCGTTAATTTCGATTGCCACACGCTCTGGGTGGCCGACCGTAGCCCGCTCGTCCGCGCCCTTTCCATGAAGCCCGCCTATCTGCAAAACGCCGCCACGCAAAGCGGTGCCGTCATCGACTACAGCGACTGGCAGGTGCCGCTGGGCCGCCGTTTCCGCGCCCTCAAGCTCTGGATGACCCTCCGGATGATCGGCGCGGCTGCTCTTCGGCAGCGGATCCGCGGCCATGTCTCCTGGGCGACGGAGTTCGCCAGCTGGCTTCGGGACGATCCCCGATTCGAACTGCTTACAGAGCCCTCCCTGAGCCTGGTCTGCTTTGCCCTCAGGGCCGGCGACGAGGCCTCGGCCGCTCTGCTCGATCGGGTCAATCGGCAGGGGCGGGTTCTGCTCAGCCCCGCCCGGGTCGCTGGCCGGCAGGCCCTTCGGCTGGCGGTGGGCGGCACGCTCACCCGGCGGCAGGACGTGGAAACCGCCTGGCGGGAGCTTTCCAGGCTGGCGTAATGCCCCACCGGCGGCAGTCCAACTGTCAGGACCAATTTTTCCTGCATTTTCGACCGTCTTGCCGCCGATATCCGAAGAATTGGGGTGGTAGGGAGAGGGAGCGAACCAACTCCGGAGGCGATCCGTAGTATTGGTTGCGATCCGGTTTTGGACGGCCTTAGTACGGCCGGCGAGCCGGACGAGGAGCAGTACCATGGCACGTAAAGACTCATTGGTAAATCTGCGGACAATTCTCGTCCGCCGCCGAGACGCCCTGCGGAGTGCGCTCGCGGGCGATCTCTCCCTGCTGAAGGATCTGCGGAGCGAGTCGCCCGGCGATGTGATCGACGCGGCCTATGACTCGACGCAGGACGAGATCAGCTCGCAACTCGCCGAGGTGGAAAGCCGGGAATTGGCCAACATCGAGAATGCCCTGGAACGCATGCGAGCCGGTAAATACGGCTCCTGTGAGGTTTGCGGCGGCAAGATCCCGCTGGCCCGTCTCAACGCCCTGCCCTACGCCACCATGTGCATCGAATGCCAGCGGGACCTCGAGCGATCCGGGGCCTCGGGTGGCTCTCGACAGGACGAACGGGAGGAGCAGGCCGAGGAATCCGTCGCCGGTGACCTCGAGTTTTGAGCCTGGCGGCCGCGCACGGCAGGCCCGGCGCGATATGATCACGCTCGGTCGATCCATGTGTCGATCGATCATGGCCCCGAGCGAGCGTTCCATGATTCCTGCCGAGAGGATGTGTGCCGAGCCGATGCCCGTTGAACGCAGCGCAAAGAGCAGTCGCTTTGTGTGTGCGGCGTTGATCGCTCTCCTGCCGGTCGCCTCGACCGTCCGCGCCGAAGACCGGGCTGCGCCGTCGGCACAGCCGGCACCTTCGGTCAGGCTCGCGCCGATCCAACGCTCGGCCGTCGGGAGCGGTGGGCGGGTCGATCCCATGCGTCCGGCACGGCTTTCGGAGGCTGACCGGGACAAACTCTACGAGCAGGTGTCGCGCGACGCGGAATCACTCGAACGACAGGGTGCCCAACTCCGCAGGCTGACCCAACTGCTCCGGCCCACGGTCGTGCACATCGACGCCAGAAAGCCGTCGCTGCGTCCCAAGAACGGCAAGGCGAGCGAAGACGAGGCGGGCTCCGGCGTGATCGCACTGGTGGCAGATCGGACGGTGGTGATCACCAACCGGCACGTCGTCCACCGCGCGGAACTCGACAACATCACGATCCGCCTCGACGGTGGCCGTGAAATCCGGCCGATCCGGCTCTGGTCGGACCCTATGACCGACATCGCAGCGATGGAGATCGAGGGGGAGGATTTCGAGACGGCCCGCCTGGCAACCGGCGATTCGCTGCAGATCGGCGACACCGTGCTGGCGATCGGCAGCCCCTTTGGCCTTTCGCACTCCGTGACGCTCGGCATCGTGTCGGCCAAGGGCCGGCGTGACCTCGAATTGGGCGAGGGCGCCGTCAAGTTTCAGGACTTCATCCAGACCGATGCCGCGATCAATCCTGGCAACAGCGGCGGGCCGCTTGTGAACCTCCGCGGCGAAGTGGTCGGTCTCAACACGGCCATCGCCAGCAATTCAGGCGGCAGCGAGGGGATTGGCTTCGCGATTCCGATCTCGATGGTGATGTTCGTCACACGGCAACTGGTAGAGACGGGCTCCGTATCACGGGCCTATCTCGGCGTCACGCTCGACCGTGTCTTCACGCAGAAGGTTGCAAACCGTCTCGGCATGGTGCGGGCCGTGGGGGCGCATGTGTCGGGCGTCACCACGGGATCGCCCGCCGACGTGGCCGGCGTGCAGGCCGACGACGTGATTTTGGAGGTCGATGGCGTGGCGATCGACGACGACGACCACCTGGTGAGCCTCGTCAGCGTGACCCCCACCAACAGCATGGTGACGCTTACCGTGTTTCGCAACGGCGAGCGGATTTCCCTCCGGATGCCGGTCGCCAGCCGCGAGCAATTCGAGGCTGAGTAGCGGGCCGATACACGGCATCGTGTTTCCCCGTGCGCCGGCTCGGGAACAGTCCAGCCGCGAAGCCCACTCGCGAAGGCAAAAAGAGTTCGCCGCCAGGCACCTCCAGCCTGCGCAGTCCCCCATACGGGCCGCCTCGTTCGCCCGGCACCGGCCGCAGAGTTTGCGCCTCTTTTCAGGCCGTCGTGACGTTTTTGCCAGAGGCTCGAAACCTCATCATGCGCGGCTATTTTGCCGAAAACAACGATCGTGCGGGTCATTCCGAGCGTGACGATTGCACTGGGGCAGAAGTGGGCGAACATTCCATGCATGGCTTCTTGCGCAGGATCCTCTGGCAGGCTGTGTCCGTGGGGACCACGACGCTTTTCCTGCTCTCGTCGGGGCTGCTCATCGGCAACGCACGGGCTGGCTGGGACACCGAGCCCTGCATCGACTGGCCCGGAGGGCACCGGGAGACGTATGCCGTCTTTGACACGCTCTTCTTCGAGCGCGACAACGCTTCCAACGATCGGCCGCTGATCGTCAACGGCGACACCAACGCGACCGTTTTTTCAGCGCCCGACCTGCAGTTTGCGACCGCGCCCGGCGTGCGGGTCCTCGTTGGCGAGCACGGCCCTCAGGGCTTGGGCTGGGAAGTCGGATACCTCGGCGTCTACGGCATGTTCGCCTCCGATATCGCGACCGGCGGCAACAGCTATGAGATCGCGCCGCTCCTGTCGAGCGAGATCGCCAGCTTCACGAATGCTGCGGTGGCCAGAGCGACCTACGCTTCAACGCTCAACATGGCGGAGGCCAACCTGCTCTTCACCCACTGTCATGTCAATCGCCTGCGCCGGTCGGGCTACTCAGTGGAGCGGCAACGGAGGGAGACGACGATCGATTGGATCACCGGCTTCCGTTGGGCAGGGCTCGAGGAGAAGGCCACTCTCGACTTTACGTCGAGCACGACCGGTCTGACAAACGGGTATGCCGCGCAGACGAGGAGCAATCTCTTCGCCGGCCAGATCGGACTGCGAGGACGAACGCAATGGCGTCACTGGGCGGCGGAGGGCTGGCTCAAGGCGGGCCTGGCAGGGGCGGCGCTCTGGCAGTCGCAAACCGCGATCGTTGATCCGAACACGGGACCGTACAGGCCGGCTGGTGAATCGACGGCCGGCACGGTCGGTGGCATCTTCGACTTCAACGTATCGCTCGTCCGCCGCCTCAGCGACACCTGGTGGCTGCGGCTGGGCTACAATTCGCTCTGGTTGACCGGAGTGGCACTGGCCCCGGATCAGTTCGACTTCGCGGCAAGCACCCAGGCCGTAACCACGCTTGACGCGAACAAGACCGTCTGGCTCGGTGGACCTACCCTGGGCGTGGAGAAGCGGTGGTAGGCGAGCATCGGGGAGCCGACGCAAGTACGACGCGAGTGCCGGCACGACGCTACGCCTGAACCGCCACCAGTTCGACCTCGAAGATGACCGTCGCCCCCTTCGGAACCGTGGTGCCGGCCGGCGGATTGTTCCCGAAGGCGAGATTCGCCGGAAGAGTCAGGATCCTCCGGCCATTGACCTTCATGCCGACGAGTCCCTCGTCGAAACCGCTGATGACTTTCCCGCTGCCGTGCGTGAACTGATACGGGGCGTTGCGCCGGCGTGAGCTGTCGAACACACGGCCGTCGACAAGCATGCCGGTGTAGTGCGTCGTCACCGTTTTGCCGACAATGGGCGAGGCACCATCGCCGATGACGACATCCCGGTACTGCAGGCCACTGCTCGTGGTGACAGTCGGAAAGATGGTCCGCGGCGAGGCGATGTGCATCGGCCCCTTCAGGCTCGAAATCGCGCCACTGCGGCTGCCAAGCCTGGACGTCGAGACAATGCCCGGATTCTTGCTGGCGTCTCCCTGGGTGACGAAGAAGCGATCGATCGCGCCGTCGCCATTGAGATCGACAGCCGCCGTGGAGATGGGAGCATTGGGCTTGGCGAGCGTTCCAAACGCGGCG
>JBIIMX010000142.1:0-7903 GCA_044337765.1 Pirellulales bacterium
TCGCCGATCGAGATGTCTTCCGGCGTAAAGGCGGGGGCTGCCGGCGCTGCCGGTTCGGCCGAAGGGGCCGGCAGGGCCGTGTCGGCTGCCGGGGGAGCGTCATCTGCCGCGTGCACAATGGCGGCGCCGCAGATGCCGACTGCCATCAGGGCTGAAGTTGCGAGCCTGCAGGCCTGCCCGGCCACGTGATGACGTCCGCAAATCCGGTAGAGAGGCATCGTGCACATCCTGATGCATGCCGTGAACAAGACCCTAAGCGACACCGAAAACAAGACAGAGAGCAAGTCAGACACGAAGCGGAATGGCAGCACCAAGGCCGGTGCAATCGGCACGTTCTGCACATCAGGCACAACGTGACTGCCATCCTCTCGGCCCGACAGTATATGAGAATTTCGCTGAGAAAATGTCGCGACCCGCGCGGCATGCGAAAAGCAAGCGGTTTCCGCATTTTCGCACAGGTTTTGCACCGTGTTCCTGAGGCTGTCGAGGCTCGCTCTGCCGGCGGCAAGGCTCTGCAACGGGCATCGAAAAGATGCCGCTGTCGTTCTTTTGGCGGCGCTGCTGTCATGGCTTTGACAGCATTGCTGTCACTCCTATACTCGCCGCGCAAGAGCGATGGAGAGAACGATTCACGGATGAACCCAAGGATGTCCCCAGGCGTCGGTCAGCAGACCGTTGGTGGGGTGCGTTCGGTGCACGGAGCAGCCATGGCGAAAGCGGCGGTCATTGCGACGAATGGTGGCAATGAGCCGAACTGCACCCTGGGTTCGCCTTCTGCCGGCGGCCAGGTTGTCGGCAGCCAGATGCGGGACGGCCTGATGATGGACGGTCAGGAGAACGATCGCGGGCTGGTGGCAAGGCGGGTTGAAGAAGCCCTGCAGAAACGACTCGGGGCGGAGCGGTATGCGGTCTGGTTTGGCGATGCCGTGACGATCGAGGTGGAGGCTGTCGGCACCGAGGATGCCTCGGCCGGAGGCGGTATCGTCATCAGCGCCTGCAACGCATTTTCCCAGGAATGGCTGAAGCGTACGTTTCACGCCGATGTCGAGGCCGCCGTGCTGGCGGTCTGTGGCAGGGCGGGGTCGGTCGTCTGGCGGACTTCCTCGGCTGCGGCCACAGCCACGGCGGCTGTGGCCGTGCCGGCAACGCCGGCCCCAAAACGCATGCCGCCGCCGGTCGTCCAAGGCCTTTCGCCCGAAACCGCCGGGCCGCGGCGGACCAGATCGATCAGTCGAACCGCCAACCCTGCCACGGAGCCGTCCGTGCCGGCTGGCTCGCCGGTCGGCGGGCTCCGCGGAGGCGTCGCTGCTCGGCGGCTTCCGGCCAGCCTCGACGCATTCGTGGTCGGACCGAGCAATCGCATGGCGTTTGCGGCCATCGAACTGGCGGCCGCGCGGCCCGGCGAGATGTCGCCGCTGGTCATTCACGGGCCGAGCGGCGTGGGGAAATCGCATCTGCTCGAGGGCATGTGCAGGCGGTTTCGCGATCTGCATCCCGGCGCCACCACGCTGCTGCTCTCGGCCGAGCAGTTCACGACAAGCTTTCTTCAGTCGCTGCACGGCAGCGGGCTGCCAGGATTTCGCCGTGGCTGCCGCAACGCCGATCTCCTCGTGATTGACGACCTGCAATTTTTCGCCGGAAAGCGGGCGACCCTCATGGAGGTACAGCAGACCGTCGATCACCTCCATAGGCAGGGACGGCCGATGGTGTTTGCCTCCGATCGCGACCTTACGGCGCTCGATGGCCTTGGCCCAGATCTCCTCACGCGGTTGCGGGGCGGCATGACTGCCCGGATCGAGTCGCCCGACTACGACGTGCGTCGCGGTATCGTCGCGGCCGTCGCCGCCTCCCGTGGAGTATCGCTGCCCGACGAGGTGATCCACTACGTTGCCACCAACATGACGCGCCACGCCCGGGAACTCATCGGCGCCCTGAATCGTCTCGAGGCCACCAGCCACATGCTTGGCCTGCCGATTACTCCGGGTATGGCGGCGGAGGCACTCTCCGACCTTGTGCGGTCCAGTGCCCGCAGCGTGCGGCTGGCCGACATCGAACGCGCTGTCTGCTCTGCATTTGGCATCGAGTCGGGCAGTCTGCAATCATCGCGAAGAGCCCGCACCGTCAACCATCCGCGAATGCTGGCGATGTTTCTGGCCAGGCGGCACACCACATCGGCGTTGACGGAAATCGGCAGCTATTTCGGCCGCCGCAGCCATTCAACCGTGATCTCTGCCCAGAAGACGGTGGCGGAATGGGTGACGCAACGGTCACAGATCGTGCTGGCCGACTCGACGTGGGACATTGAAGAGGCGATCCGCCGCGTCGAAGACGTCCTCCGCGCGGGCTGACCGTTCTCTGTCTGGGCCGTTCTCTGTTTGCGCAGATCTCTGTTTGCGCCGATCTCTGCCTGGCACGTCGGCAGCGTTCGCCCTCGTTGAGCATCCAGGTCCTGTCACCGCTTCTCCACCAGCCGCTCTTCAAGACTCGACTTGTAGCGAACGCTCGATTCCGGCCCCTCGAATCCGACCACGCGGCGGTCGATGCCGGTGGCCCGACGGAGCACGCGGCCGCGGTCGATATCGAACTCGATCGTGCCGTTCCAGATCCTTTCGAGCAGGCGAGATTCCAGGCGAGGATCGTCGATCGGCGTGAGGACCGTGGTGTCGACGCGGATCGTAGCGATGCCGTCCCGGATCGCCGTAAGCTCGTAGCGGAGCCGCGTGCGGACCGCCTTCCGCACACCGCCGGGCACCTCCACGACCACCTCCTGCGGCACCGTCCACTCGGCCCCTTCGGCGACCGCACCCTCCGGCAGTGGCACGACCACGAGGTCGCCCGTGCTGGAGGGCGGACAGGGGCGGAGATCCCTGCGCTCGAGTACGCGGCCGCTGCGGTCCACGACCAGGCGCGACAGCGGCACGCCGAGGCTTGCCTTTACCTGTTCGTAGCCAGGCGGAGCGGGGTCTTCACCCCGGCTGCTCCAGCGGATCTGACCGCGGTCGCTGGTGCGGGATGTCATCGTCACGTCGTCGACCGAATGTTCCAGGGTGGCCTGGCCGGCCTCGTCAACCGACACCACGGTCCAGGTCTTCCGCGAATCGGTGGCCGTCTCCGTCGACTGCGATGTGGCACCGACCGTGGTTTCGGTGAGGGCGCGGTGGGCCACGTCCATGTCAAGTTTCTCGCCCGAATGGAAGCGGTAGGCGAGCGTCACCCGCGGCGGCTCCGCTGCCGCGTCATCGGCGGCCCGGCACGCCGGGGCAAAACCCAGAAGCAGCCAGACAAGCAGCAACGCCCGTGCAATTCCCCATGCAGACTGCATCATGAACCACCTCCGCCGGGCGCCACGCCGGCGCGGGGCGCACTCGGGCCCGTGCCGTGGAGGCCGCCACCCCACTGCAGTTTGTCGCGCAGCGTGCGGTAGTAACCATGGGCCCGCGTTTCCACGAGCGTGAATCGGGGCGTGGCGCGGCGGATCCGCACCCGATCGGCCGCCACGACGCTGGTGAGAAGGCGTCCGTCAACCACGCAGGCAGAACCCTCATTGGGACGGGGCACGAGCAGTTCAAAGCTGCGCAGCGCAGAATCGACGACGGTGCGGTTGGTCAGCGTATGGGGATTCAGCGGCGTGAAGACGAAGGCATCGAGATCCTTGCGAACGATCGGGCCGCCGGCCGAGAGGTTGTAGGCGGTCGAGCCGACCGGAGTGCTCACGATCAGGCCATCGGAGCGGTAGGTGGTGGCAATCTCCCCATCCACGAACAGGCAGATCTCGATCATCGCAAATGGGGGGCCGGCGAGGATCGACGTTTCGTTGAGCCCCAGTTCCCGGAAGATCGTCACGCTGTCCCGTATCACCTCGGTCTCGAACATGAGGTGTTCGACGAGCCTGAATCGGCCGCCCGCGATATCGTCGAGGACCGAGTCGAGTTCGAGCGTCGAAAAATCGGCGAGGAAGCCGAGTGTGCCGAGGTTGACGCCGAGCACGGGAACCTGCTCGTACCCCATCCAGCGGGCTGTTCGCAGGATCGTGCCGTCACCGCCGAGCACCACCGCCAGATCGGCCGGCCCGCCCTCGTCCGGATGGAACCGGCCTGCGCCCCAGTCGTTCCTCTGGGCAAGTCGGAGGGTGACGCGATGGCCCGCCTGCTCCAACACCGCCCGCAGTCGACGGGCCTCCGTCACGACGGCCGGCACCTCGCTGGAGCCCGCGATCACCAGGCTGAGTGGCCGCGGTGAGGGTTGCTCAGGACGCAACCGTGACAAAGCGGTCATGGGGGCACGCCGTGGGGGGAGGGAAGGGGTGGATGCTCGTCGGCCTGCTGCTTGGATCGGTTGCCTGCGGCCACCCTACCCGTGCGGCGTGGCGGCATTGGCCGGCACGCGGACCACGGGTTCCGCGTGGGGTTCACGGCCGGCCTGCTGGCGGCAGGCAGCTGCGATGCCGGCGGCGTCGAGCCCCAGATCGGCCAGCAACTCGCCCCGCTCACCATGTTCCACGAACCTGTCAGGGATGCCCAGCCGCTTGATGGGGCCCGAGTGGAGGCCTGCGTCGTTTACGGCCTCGAGCACGGCGCTGCCAAAGCCGGTCTGCAGGGCATTCTCTTCCACGGTCACGACCCACGGTGCTGCTTCGATCCACTCCGGTATCCGGGCATCGAGCGGCTTGACGAACCGGGCATTGACCACGCCCACATCGAGCCCCTCCTCGCGGAGTTTCGCTGCCGCCTCGAGCGCGGCGCCCAAGAGCGTGCCGCAGGCCACGATAAGGCCTTCGTGCCCCTCGACGAGCATTTCGGCCCGGCCCATTTCAATCGATGACCGTTCGCCCGCGTGGCGTTCGACCACGGCCTTGGGATACCGAATCGCCACAGGCCCATTTTGAGTGAGGGCCCAGTCGAGCATGGCCGTGAGGTCATGCTCGTCGCCGGGGGCAAGCACGGCCAGATTGGGAAACAGCCGAAGGTAGCCGATGTCGAACGACCCGTGATGCGTGGGACCGTCAGGGCCGGTCAGGCCTGCCCGATCGAGCATGAACACCACGGGCAGGTTTTGCAGACAGACTTCCTGGAAGATCTGGTCGAACGATCGCTGGAGGAAGGTGCTGTAGATGTCGACGATCGGTCGGCAACCCACCTTGGCCTGCCCGGCCGCGAAGGCGACCGCGTGCGATTCGCAGATGCCGACGTCGAAGAAGCGGGTGGGAAACGCCTCGCGGACCTTTTCGAGCTTGTTGCCCTGGCACATCGCCGCGGTGAGCACGGTCACCCGCTCGTCCCGCCGCATGCATTCGCCGATGGCGGCACTCGCCGTGTCGGTGTACGCGCGGGTCGAGGACTTCTTGATCGAGACGATGCAGTCGTCGTCGTCGCACTCGAAGGGCGCCGGCGTATGGAAGAATACGGGATCTGCCTCGGCCGGCTTGAAGCCGTGCCCTTTTTCCGTGAGCACGTGCAGCAGGATCGGACCCTTTTCATCCTTGACCAGTTCCAGGTAGCGGATCAGATTCGGCAGCGAATGGCCTTCGACCGGGCCGAAATACCGCACCCCCATCGACTCGAAGAGCATGCCACCGTGCAGCGTCGCCTTCAGCGAGTCTTTCACGTTGACGATCATTCGCTCCATCGACTCGCCCACCATGGGCACGCCCTTGATCAGATCCCTCCCCTGGTTGCGGATGCCGCGGTACCAGGGGTTCGTGCGGATCACGTCGAGATATTCGGCGAGGGCACCGACCCGAGGGCAGATCGACATCCGGTTGTCGTTGAGGATCACGATCAGCCGCTTCTTGAGAAACCCTGCATTGTTGAGCGCCTCGAACACGATCCCCGAGGGCAACGCGCCGTCGCCGATCACGGCCACCGCACGGCGATCGCCACGGCCACAGAGGTCGTCGCCGCTGGCCAGGCCGAGGGCGGTCGAGACGCTCGAGCCGGCATGGCCCGTCATGAACAGGTCGTAGGGGCTTTCGTCGGGGTTGGGGTAGCCCATCAGGCCGCCCTTGGTACGGATCGTGCCGAAGCGGTTGAAGCGGCCGGTGATCAGTTTGTGCGGGTAAATCTGGTGGCCCGTGTCCCAGATGAGCCGATCGCGGCTGAAGTCGAAGACTTTGTGCAGCGCCAGGCAGAGTTCCACGACTCCGAGGTTGGAGGCAAAATGAGCCGTGCGGCTGGCCGCGACCTCGCACAACGCCTTCCGCATCTCGGCAGCGACCTGCTCCAACTGTTCTGGCGACAGCCCGTGGAGATCACGGGGCGACGTGATGGAGGGAAGGATCGCGGCCATGGTTGCTGGGAACATCCTGTTCCCATCCTCGGGGGGGCGGACGGACTGAACCCTTAGTTATACCCGAGGAAGCCTTTTTGACAGCCGTGCCGGGGGCTTTCAGTCAGTGATTTCGACGGATGATCCAATGGGCAAGCCTGGCAAGATCGTCGGCCGCCGGTCCGATGCCGGCAAGGGCCTCGACCGCCTCGCGGGCGAGGGCGTTTCCTCGCTCCCGGCTGGCTTCGAGCCCGATGACGGCGGGAAATGTGAGCTTGCCCCGCTCCACGTCCTTGCCGACCCGTTTGCCGACCGCCGCCTCCGAACCTTCGGCGTCGAGGATGTCGTCGGCAATCTGGAAGGCGAGCCCGAAGGCCCGGCCGAATGCCGCAAGCATGGCCCGCTGTTCGTCGCCTGCCGCCACCGAAAGGCCGCCCAGTTCGAGCGCGGCGCTGAACAGCGCCCCCGTCTTCCGCCGGTGGATCCGCTCCAGCCACGCCACCTGCTCGGAGGCCGGCGCTACGGTCATATCGTCGACCCAGCCACGTTCCGCTGCCAGGTCGTCGGCCTGCCCGCCGACGAGCGCCTCGCCGCCGGCCGCACGAGCCAATACGAGACAGCCCCGAGCTGCGGTCGGAGACGGCATGCCCTCCGCGAGCCTCTCGAAGGCCAGAGCCTGCAGCGCATCGCCGCAGAGGATGGCGGTTGCCTCGTCGAATTGGCGATGGCAGGTGGGGCGGCCCCGGCGGAGATCGTCATCGTCCATCGCCGGCAGGTCGTCGTGCACGAGCGAGTAGGCATGGATCATTTCCACGGCCAACGCCGCCGGCGTGGCCGCCTCCCATGCCTCGTCGTGTGGCCGGTCCACTCGGCCTCCGTTGCAGGCCGCTGCGGCCCACAAGACAAGCGCCGGCCGCAGTCGCTTCCCGGGCGCCAGCAGGGCATATCGCATCGCCTCGCAGAGGCGAGGAGATGCTGCGGGGGTCATCGTGATCGCTGCGTCCAGCCGGGCGTCGATAAAGGTGCGGACCCGTTCCAGTGACCGCATCACCGCCGCATCGAGATCCGCAGCCTGGCTCGTTCCAATCATGGCGCTCCGATCACGGCGTTCCGATCAACGACGTCGCAGGGTTGACAGAGACTGCGAGGGCAGCCTTCGCCGTTGGCCAGGCTGACGCTCCGCCGGGGGAATCATGACTTTTCAACCCCGTCACGAGTCGTCAACTTAGCCATCCTCCCCCCCATCGTCCATCCCCGGCAGGCGTTTTGGCCTGCCGGTTCGGGACGGCGCACGGGCAGCGCGTCGACCGCTCGGGTCGCCGTCACCGCTGGAGCCGCCGGCTGTCGAACGGCCGTTTTTTTCCTGGGCTTTCGCCTCCGGGCCGATCTCTTCGAGAATCGGCCGGCCCTGGTCGTCAATCCTCACGAGCAACCGCACGCGTTCCTCGACATCCGCCAACTGTTCGTGAAGCCGTCGCAGGATCACCACGCCCCGCTCGTAGGCTCCGATCGAATCGGAGAGGCCGAGAGCGCCCGACTCCAGCCGCTGGACGAGATCGTTCAGTTCCGCAAGCGACGTCTCGAAGGGTATCGCTGCCGGCTGGGGTGAGTTTGCGGCCGGGTCGGCCCGGTTCAGGTC
>JBIIMX010000005.1:0-26365 GCA_044337765.1 Pirellulales bacterium
CGCCATGCCCGTCTTCGACTATTCGTTCACCGTGCAGGCACCGCTCGAGGCGGTCAGGGATTTTCATCACGACACAAGCGCGCTCAAGAAGCTGACGCCTCCGCCGACGATCGTGCAACTGCACTCGATCGAGCCTCTGGGCGAGGGATCGGTGTCGCGGTTCACGCTCTGGGTGGGGCCACTGCCGCTGCGGTGGAAGGCGGTGCACCGCAACGTGAGCGATCGCGGATTCACCGACGTGCAGGCCGAGGGTCCGGCCGCGAAGTGGGAGCACACCCATTCGTTCGTGCCGCTGTCGGCAGGTGTCACCGAGATCCGCGAGCACATCGAGTACGAACACAAACGGGGCTTCTGGGGGCTGGTCACGAGGCTGTTGTTCTCGTGGCCAAATCTCTGGTTCATGTTCACGTATCGGAAGTTGGCGACCCGATGGGCTCTCCGGCACGGCACCTTCGCGTGAGAGCTTGCGGGGCGAGGATTCCCCGCCCAATTCGCGTGCGCTCTAGCGGGATTCCAGACGCTCGCCGCGACGTCGGTGGAAAGAAGTCCTGGATGACTTTCCCACATGAAGCGTGCGTGGCACGCGAGGGCAGAAGGAGCGGATGCAGTGCCTCGTCTTGGACTCGAACCAAGAACCCTCTGATTAAGAGTCAGATGCTCTGACCAATTGAGCTAACGAGGCGGTGCGTCTTTTTTACCCGTCGCATCGGCGTCCGGCAAGGCCCGCCGCTCGGCTGCCGCGTTGAGCGATTTCTGCATACCGGCTACATTTCCCGATCCAAGCTCAACAACACTTTCTTTTGCAGAGGATTCCCATGGGCAGGTTCGATGGAATGAAGGGTCTGGTTCTCGGTGTCGCCAACGATCACTCGCTGGCGTGGGCCATCGCCAAGGAAATCCTCGCCGGCGGCGGCCAGATCGGTTTTTCCCATCTTCCCGACCGCCCCGACGACGAGCGGCAGCGAAACCGCCGCCGCGTGGCCCAACTCACCGATCCGGAGCCAAACGCGAAATTTCTCGTGCCGATGGACGTCTCCAGCGATGAGCAGATCGCGGCGGTCATGGACCGGGCGAAGCAGGAGTTTGGCACGATCGATTTCGTCGTCCACTCGATCGCCTACGCCCCGCTCGACGATCTCAAGGGGGAAACCACCAACTGCAGCCGGGAGGGCTTCCGGCTCGCCATGGAGACAAGCGCCTACAGCCTTTTGGCCGTCGGCCGTCTCTGCCGCGCGATCCTTTCCAAGGACGCCTCGCTCCTCACGCTCACCTACTTCGGCGGTGAGAAGGTGGTGCCCGGCTACAACATCATGGGCGTCTGCAAGGCAACTCTCGACGCTTGCGTGAAATACATGGCTTATGACCTCGGCCCTGCCGGCGTTCGCGTCAACGCGGTGAGCGCGGGTCCGGTTCGCACGCTCGCCGGTCGCGGGGCCGGTGTCGACGAGATGCTGGGCCTCTACGAGCGGATGGCACCGATGGGCCGCAACATCACGCAGGACGAAGTGGGCAAGGCCGGAGCCTGGCTGCTCTCGCGAGACTCGTTGGGCATCACCGGAGAAATCCTCCACGTCGATGCCGGCTACAACATCATGGGCTCACCCGGCCGGTTGCTCGAACTGGTGCAGAAGCCTGCCTAGCGGCAGTTTGTTGATGTGTGACCGGCGACGGTTTGCCGCCCCTCAGGGAGGGTCGTAGCCGCCCGGGTGCCAGGGATGGCAGCGGCCGATGCGGGCAAGCCCTCGCAGGCTACCGCGGACGGCTCCGTGTTTTTCGACCGCCTGTCTGAAGTAACTGCTACACGTCGGCTGGAAGCGACAATGCCGGCCCAGCAGCGGGCTGAGCGTGAGCTTGTAAAGAATGACGAGGCCGATCAGCACGGCGGATGCCGCGCGATCGCAGGCTCGGCCCGCGGTCTGCCCGATCTGCCACAGCCCTCGCATGGCTCATCTCCGGCGGCGAGGGGGCTGGCCGGCAGCCGGCTGGGGTTGTTTGCCCTGCCGCAAAGCGTCGGCCGCTGCCGCATATCCGGGCCGAGCCACGACACGGGCGGCGAGGTCGCAGATCATCTCCTCCACCTGCCGCGCTCCGGCGGATCCCGCAGGCGCGGTGCCCGAACGCACCACGATGACAAAGTCGTTGCCCGCGGGGAGCCCTGACCGCGAACGCACCTGGCGAAACCCCTCTCTCAGCCGTCGCTTCCAGCGGTTGCGGACCACGGCGTTGCCGATCCGCCGCGACACTGAAATCCCCAACCGCGTCGGCTGGGAGGCACTCGTGGCCGGACACGCATAGAGGACGAGCGGACCGCTCGCCGCAGTCCGCCGCACGGCAAACACCCGCGCGAAGTCTGCAGGAGTCAAAAGCCGCGAGGAGCGTGTAAAGCCGGCCCTGCCGGCGGCGTCAGCCATCACCAACGCAGCTGCGGCCGCGGGGAGTCGTTGCCGGCAGCCGCCTTGGCCGCTTCGAGCAGCCGCGCGACCGCCGCTTTATCAGCCGACTCGGGCAGCATGATCTGCACCTCGGCGATGAGATCTCCCTGCGACCCATTGGAATGTCGCACACCCATGCCACCAGCGCGGAGTTTGCGACCACTCGATGTTCCAGGCGGAATGCGGAGACTGATCGTGCCCCACGGCGTGGGCACGTCCACTTTGGCCCCTTCGATTGCCTCCGCGATCGACACCGGCAGGGTGATTGCAAGCGTGTCGCCATCGCGGTGAAAGACCGCGTGCCCGTCGACGCCCACCTCCAGCAGCAGGTCGCCGGCAGGCCCGCCGCCCGAGCCCGGCAGCCCCTGTCCACGCAGCCTCATCCGGGCGCCATCAGGCAAGCCCTGCGGGATCGTCACGCTGATCGTCTCGGCCTTGCCGTCGCGATCGATCCGCACATCGGTCTTGCCCCCTTCGATTGCCAGTTTGAACGGCACCTGGATGCGGGCCGTAAGATCCTCGCCGGCAACCTGCGTGGCCCTTTTGCGGCCCCGCCCGGCGCGAGCACCGCCACCGCCGCCCGCTCCGCGAAACATGTCGGCAAAGCCGCCAGCGCCCCCGAACAGACTCTCCAGATCGATCTCGCCGCCGCCCGGGAATCCGCCCGCGCCGGGAAACGGTCCGCGGCCGGCACCACCGCCGGCCCAGCCACCTCCAGGCCCCCCCGCGCCGACACCCTCGAAAGAGCTGCCGTAGCGGTCGTACATCTCCCGCTTGCTCGGGTCATTGAGCACGTCGAAAGCCGTCTGCACCTTCTTGAACTTCTCCTTCGCCGCGTTGTCGTCGGGATGGAGATCGGGATGGTACTTCCGTGCCAGTTCGCGATACGCCTTGCGAATGTCCTCAGCCGATGCTGACTTCGGCACGCCGAGCGTCTGATAGTGGTCTTCCGCCATCGAATGAACTCAAGGAGTAAAGCGGTGCCGGCCTTGACGTGCCAGGCCACACTGAGAGCGGTGGATTGTAGCAGGCGAAAGGAGTTGTTCTGGACCGCCCCGCGCCATTCACGCGGCTCCGCTCAGCCCCGCGGTTTTCTCGGCCTGCCGGCTGGCGTCCGACCTCGGCCACCACCAGACGATCCCGCCAGCCGCCCGATGGGCTGCGGCGCCCCGCTGTCGCCGCCAGCCGCTGCGGGCACGCCCGTGAAGGCCTCGGCCTCGGGCACCGCCTGCTCGAGCATCTGGATCTGGCATCGCAGCGGCGTCTCCCCCGGCCCGGGCCGCAGGAGATGAAATACGCCGTTGGCATCGAGCTGGCGGGCGCGGACGTTGTCGGCGAGGTAGACGGGGATGATCTCCTTCAAGACTCTCGCCGAAAGTTCCGGCGCCAGCACCGGAAACATCAGCTCGACGCGGCGGAAAAAGTTCCGCGGCATCCAGTCGGCGCTGGCCAGATAGACCTTGGCATCCTCGTCGGGGCCAAAAACATAAATGCGGCTGTGCTCGAGAAACCGGTCGACGATACTGCGAACGCGGATCGTCTCACTCAAGCCCGGCACCCCCGGCCGCAGGCAGCAGATGCCCCGCGCCACGATGTCGATCGGCACGCCGGCCTGGCTCGCCCGATAGAGCGCCTCGATCACGCTGTGATCGACGAGCGCGTTGAGCTTGGCGAAGATCCGCGACGGCTGCCCCGCGAGCGCCCGCTGCGTCTGCTCCTCGATCAGTTCGAGCGTGCGACGATGGAGATCGTTGGGGGCGACAACCAGCTTTCGCCAGGCGTGTCCCTGTGAGTAGCCCGTCAGCAGATTGAAGAGCGCGGACGCATCCTCCGCGATCGCCTCATCGGCCGTGAAGAGGCCTACGTCGGTGTAGACCGCGGCCGTCGTGGGATTGTAGTTGCCCGTGCCCAGGTGGACGTAGCGGCGCAGCCGCTGCCCCTCGTTCCGCACCACCATAGACACCTTGCAGTGGGTCTTCAGGTCGAGGAATCCGAACACGACATGCACCCCGGCACGTTCCATCTGCCTCGCCCAGCTGACGTTGTTGGCCTCGTCGAATCGGGCCTTGAGCTCCACGAGCGCCGTTACCTGCTTGCCGGACTCGGCGGCGGCGATCAGGGCCCGCGAGATGGGCGAGTCGCCGCTGGTGCGGTAGAGCGTCTGCTTGATGGCCAGCACGCGGGGATCGTTGGCGGCGCTCGTCACGAAGTCCACGACCGGATCGAACGACTCGTAGGGATGGTGCAGCAGGATGTCGTGGGCGGCGATGGCGCTGAACAGATCACCGCCGCGTCGTTCGAGACCGCGGGGCAGCCGGGGTGTGAAGGGCTTGTCGTGCAGTTTCTCGAAGCCGGGCAGTTTGTAGAGATCCCACAGGGCCGTGAGGTCGAGCGGTCCGTCAATCCGATAGACCTCGCTGTAGCCGTCGCCGGTGCCGTCGTGCAGATCCTCCGCGTCGATGATCATGTGTGCCAGCGATTCGTCTGCCCGGGAGGCGATCTCGATCCGCACCGCCTGCCCCCGTTGGCGGGCCTTGAGGCGATCCTCGATCAGCCGCAGCATGTCGTCGGATTCCTGTTCCAACAGTTCCAGGTCGCTGTCGCGCGTGATGCGGAACGACGTCCACGACCGCACCCGGAATCCGCCGAACAACTCCGGCAGCCGTGCGGCCACCACGTCTTCGAGCAGCACGAAGCTCGTGCGACCCGGCACGCCCGACGGCACGCCGATGATCCGCGGCAGCACCTGCGGCACCTGCACCACCGCGAACAAACGCTTCGGGCCCAGCCCCTCGGCATGTTCGAGCATCACCCCCAGATAGAGACCGCGGTTGTGGTAGCGGGGCGACGGGTGGGCCGGATCGACTGCCATGGGCGTGAGGATCGGCAGGACTCGGTCCTGAAAGAACCGGTCGACGTGCTCGCGTTGCAACCCTTCAAGAGACTCGTAACGGAGCAGTTGGAAGCCCTCCGCCGCCATCGCGGGGCCGATGCTCTCCTTGAGGCAGCGATACTGACGGCCGACCAGATCCTGCGTCCGCTTGGCGATGGCCTTCAGCTGCTCGATGGCGCTGAGGCCGTCGGGCGAATAGTCCTGTGGCGCGCTCTCGCCGAAGGCCTGCTCCCGGACTCCCGCCACCCGAACCATGAAGAATTCGTCCAGGTTCGAACTGAAAATGGCAAGAAACTTCAGCCGCTCCATGAGCGGGTTCTCGGCATTCTCCGCCTCCTCCAGCACGCGGAGGTTGAATTCCAACCAGCTCAGTTCCCGGTTGAGGAAACACTCGGGGCCAATCTTCCCGTCCGTAGCACTGTCACGAATCGCCGTTGGCTCCCGCATGAATCATGTTCTCCGTTGGACACCGCCGCTCCAGCAGGCCAAAACCATTTGACGATGCCGCTGTCGCTGCCGCAGAGTGTACCTTTGGCCGGACGCCCCCTATAGCCTCGAATCTCAAGCTTCATAGGAATCACATATTCACTCCGCCGGCCCGCTTCGCCCTGCCCCGAGCACAGACACCGACACAGCTGCCGCTGCGGCCGCTGCTCCAGCCGCGAACGTGATCGTTGACGCCGAGACCGGGGCATTGCACCTGGCCACACTCGCGTCGCGGCTTCCCGGCTCGTGCCGGCCTGGTGGCCGTGGTTGGTCCGCGGCCGCGGCCAGCATCCTCGAGGCATCGGCCCCCAAGCCCGGCAATGTGCATCCGGCCGCCGAGTTCCCAGACCTGAGCCATGCGGAACTGGTGGCCGCCGGCCTGGCGATCGCGCCGGCCATGGAGCGCGCGGCGGAGCTGCCACTGGGCCGCACGATTCTCGATGCCGTGACCGCAGCCAGGTTGGTGACGCGATCCAACGCCAATCTCGGCATCGTGCTCGCGATCGCTCCGCTGGCAGCCGTGCCCGACGGCCACGCGGGTGCGGCAGGGCCGATCCGTAACACCACGGCGAGCCCCGCTGCCGTCGCGGAGGTGCTCGGGCGGCTCAGCCCTGCCGATGCGGCCGACGTCTGGCAGGCGATCGGACTGGCCCAGCCCGGCGGGATGGGGCACAGCAGCAGGCACGATCTGGCCGGCCCGCCACCGGACGACCTGATGCAGGCGATGCGGCTGGCCGCGCCGCGTGACGCGATCGCCAGGCTCTGGGCCGACGGATATGAATCGCTCTTCACCGGACTCGTGGCCGATCTCGACACGGCGATCGGTCGCGGACTCCCCCTCAACGATGCGATCATTCAGGCTTTTCTCGCCCAACTCGCCAGGGAGCCCGATACGCTCATCGCCCGCAAGCATGGGCTGGCGGTGGCGAACGAGGTCTCGCAGCGGGCGGCTGCGACCCTGGCGCACCCCCGGACGATTGACGATTTCGACCGCTTCCTGCGGTGGCCGCGGCGACTCAATCCGGGGTCCACGGCCGACCTTACCGCGGCCGCACTCTATATTCTGTTGCGAGACGGCCGGCTGCTCGCAGACATTCCCCCGTCCCCCCTCCCCCCGCGCACCTGACCATGAACGAACGCTATACGGTCCGCCTCCGCAAGGCGGTGCATGTCTTCTGTGCCGGCCACTTCATCACGCTCACCGACGAACTCTGCGAGGCCGTGCACGGCCACAATTGGCTCGTGGGCGTCGACGTCGAAGGGCGGCCCGATCCGCATGGCATGGTCGTCGACTTCATCACGCTCCGCGACCGGCTCTCCGCGATCATATCGCGGCTCGATCACCACATGCTTCTCCCCACGCAGAACAGGCTGCTCGACGTGTCGACATCTCCGGGCCCTACCGTGAACGGCGTGGCCGGTGCAAGCGAGGTGACCGTGCGATTTCAGAATCGCCGCTGGGTGTTTCCCGCAGACGAGTGCGTGCTGCTGCCGCTGGAGAACGCGACCGCAGAATGTCTGGCGCGTTGGATCGGCGGCCAACTCCTCGACGCTTTTGAAGCTGCAGGCAGCCCGATCAGCGGCTGCCTCAAGGTCGAGGTCGACGAATGCCTCGGACAATCTGCCGTGTGGGAAGTCAGCCCTCGGTGACGAGCAGTTTGGCGGCCGCCTCGATTGCCAGCGACAACAGGCGATCTCCGAGGCGGATCCGCATCAACCCGGCTCCGTCGGGATTTTTTTCGACCGCCCCAGTCGCCCCCAGCGCCAGACCCGAGTCGGTGAGATAGCGGAGGAACTCCGAGGACTGGTCGAGGACGCGGGCCAATCGAAACCGCTCGCTCGCGCCGCACTCCGACAACGGTCGGGCCACCGGATCGACCGGCGGTTCGAGCGAGACGCCGTCGGCCCGCGGGATCGGGTCCCCATGTGGATCGACCTCGGGATGCCCGAGAAAGACATCGATTCGATCGACCAACAGATCGCTGACGGCGTGCTCCATGTGCTCGGCCTCGTCGTGGACCTCGTCCCAGCTCATGTCGAGGGTGCGAAGGAGAAAGAGTTCGATGAGCCGATGGCGGCGGATCATCCGCAGTGCCAGCACGCGGCCCGCCCGCGAGAGCGACACGCCCTCGTAGGGCTTGTGCGTCGCCAGCCTTGCGGCGTCGAGCGTCTTGAGCATGCTCGTGACCGTGCCTGGGGAGACATCGAGCGCAGCGGCTATCTGCCCGGTGCTGGCAGGCTGCCCAGCCTGAGCGGCGGTGATCTGGTAGATCGTCTTCACGTAATTTTCGACGGTCAGGCTCGGCACTGCAGACTCCTTACGGACCCGGCATGGGCACCGCCGGCATCGGCAGTGTCGCACGCCGGAAAAGTTCGGGGAAGGACGCCGTGTGCGTCCCGCGACTCTGCCCCTGGATACTGGGAAACACGGCTGCGAACTGCTGCCCTATCCAAAAAGCTGCCAGGCATCAAAATTGGAAAAGGGTCTCGGGCACCAAACCTCGGCTCGGTATGCCGAAGATGCCTTCCCAAAGGCTCTCTCAGCGGTGGCTGGCACTGTTTTACGAAGGCACTGGCATGGAACTCAACGCAGGGGCCCTGCGGATCGTCTCTGAAATCCTCTCCCAGGCGGAAGCACTCGGCGTGGTTTGTCACACGGCCGCAGACGGGCTGCGGGTCGTGGACTGCGGCGTGAAAGCTTCCGGCAGCAACGAAGCGGGCGTGCTGCTTGCGCGGGCAGCGATGGCTGGACTCGGTACGGTGCGGGTCGAACAGCCGGGACACTCTCCGGCCGACTTCGCCCAACTCTGGTCCGACTGCCCGTGGCCCATCGTTGCCGTCGAGAGCGAACAGCCTTTGGCGGCATGCCTTGCCTCCCAGTATGCCGGCTGGAAGGTGAGCACCACCAACTACTTCGCCATGGCCAGTGGCCCGATCCGTGCGGCGATCGGCCGCGAGGCTCTTTTCGACGACATCGGCATGCGGGAGCGGGCAGAAGCCGCCGTCGGACTGCTCGAGACGGCGAAGCTTCCGCCCGACGATGTCTGCCGTTCGTTGGCGGCCGATGCGGGCGTGCCCGCCGACAAACTCGTGCTGCTGGTGGCCCGCACGGCGAGCCTTGCCGGCATGCTGCAGGTGATCGCTCGGTCGCTCGAGACCGCGCTCCACAAACTGCATGAACTGCACTTCGATCTCCGCAGAATCCGCAGGGGCTCCGGCCGCGCGCCGCTGGCTCCCGTGCCCCGGAAGGACGACCTGGTCGCGATCGGCCGCACGAACGACGCCATTCTCTACGGTGGGCATGTCGTGCTGGAGTTGACCGGCGATGATGCCAGCCTGGCGGATATCGGTCCGCAGATGGTAAGCCGGGCCTCGGCCGATTTCGGAACGCCGTTCTGCACCCTGTTTGAGCGGGCTGGCCGCGATTTCTACGCGCTCGATCCGGCGCTCTTCGCGCCGGCACTGGTCGATCTTGTCAACATCGACACGGGCCGCCACCACCGTTTCGGCGGAATCGCCTCCGAGATCGTGGAGCGGTCGTTCACGAGCCCACTGGCCACGGCCGCCGGTTCGGAGACGTGATGCCCATGGGTGGGCATCCAAGTGGTGGGCATCCAAGTGGTGGGCATCCCAGTGGTGGGCTGCGGGTGGCCGTCCTCGGTGAACCGACAGGCTGGCATGTGGGCCGCCTGATGGCCGCTCTCGCAAGCCGGGGCCATCAGGCCTCCGTCGTTCGTTGGCGGGAACTGTCTGCGGAAGTGGGCGTCGAGAGACCTGCGGAGCACTCCGCGGGTGGCCCCCTGACGGCCGAGCGGTTTCTGCCACCGACCATCGAGGCTGCCGATGTCGTCATTGTGCGGGGCATGCCGGGCGGGGGTCTGGAGGAGGTCATCTTCCGCATGGATCTGCTTGGTCGGCTGGCCGCACGAGGGACGCCGGTGGTCAACAGCCCCCGCGGTCTCGAAATCGCCATCGACAAATATCTGGCACTGGCGCGGATGGCGGCCGCCGGCCTGCCTGTTCCTCGCACGATCGTCGCCCAGCATCCGACCGTGATTCAGGAGGCGTGGCGATCTCTTGGCAGCGACTGCGTGGCGAAACCGATGTTTGGCTCCCGGGGTCGCGGCCTCACCCGGGTTTCCGACCGGGAATCGCTCACGCCGCTCATAGACGCGGCGACTGCCGGCAGCGTCGCCTACCTTCAGGAATTCGTGCCACACAACGGCTGGGATGTCCGCATCCTTCTTATAGGAGACGACAGCTTTGCCATCCGGCGATTCGCGGCGGGTGACGAATGGCGGACGAATGTTTCCCTGGGCGGCCGGCCGGAGGCATTCAGTCCACCGGCAGCCTGGATCGAACTGGCTCGGTCCGCCAGCCGGGCGGTGGAAACGGAGATCGCCGGCGTAGACCTCCTCCCTGCCCGAGACGGACGGGTCCTGGTCCTGGAAGTGAACGCCGTACCTGGGTGGCGGGGTCTGGAAGCCGCCACGGGCATCCCGGTGGCCGACAAGGTCGTCCAACACCTCGAAATTCAGTGCTAGAGCGCATTCGACTTACGTGTAGCACCGGCTCCGGGGCGGCAAAAGTCTCGTCGCGTGGGCAGGATAGCCCAAAGCTCCTCGAGCTTTCGCCGACCCCGTCACCTACCCCTCCTGGTTTACCAAGGCGTCGCTACAGCTATCTTTGATGTGCTCTAGCAAGGGGCTGAAAAGCGGCCCGAACGGGGATCCCCCCAGCGCTTGAGACTTTTTTCAGGGGGCGGAAAAGACCGGACACTTGGCAAATGCGAAACCGGCCTCCTGCCCAATAAGTGCGCAGCCGACCCCCTGCCGCCAAACAAGGCACTCCTGCACAGAAATAAGTCGCTGCTGATGAGATTGACGTAAGTCGTTGCCGTGCATGCACTTCATGCTGTCACTTGACCGTCGTGCAAGAGTTTCACGCAGGTTCGAAGCCGACCTGCCTGCCGTTCCTGTTCCCGGCCCGCCGCGGGCCACAGATCGGCACGAAAAACACTGCCCTATCGCACGGCCTCCGGCACCGCCCCCGGATATAGAAGGACAACGAACTGCCATGACCGCCACCGCACTCGACTCGGGAACCGACCATGCCGCTGCCGCAGTTCTGGAGGTGGCCGAACGCCTGCATTCAATGAGGCCGGAGTGGGTGGTCTTCTTCCGGGAAGTGCTGGGGGTGGACGGTATCGTCCGGCGCACCTTCAACAACGCCGACGCTCTGGTCCGGTTCGAGTGCACCCCGCACTACGCCCGCATCCGGGAAATGCTGGACGAACTCCGTGAAGGCGAGCGGGCAAGGCCCGCCGAGCGGGAGAGCCAGCGGGTGGTCACGGTTCGGATGCCCAGCTCCCTCCACGAAACCCTCAAGGCTGAAGCGGACCAGATGCGGGTCAGCATCAATACGCTCTGCATTTCCAAGCTCATGAAACTGATCGACGGCGAAGGCAGGCGGGAACTGACGACGGCCGAGATTCCGCGGGCCGGACAGCCGGAATAATCGGTGCGACTGGAAAAGAGGGACTGGAGCGGACCTGTAAGCCGGGTTCTGTTCCCCCCGAAGCCTGGAAAGGCTATGGGGGGCGACGACCATTTCTCTAGGACGCCGATTGCCCGACGCCTCCAGCAGCCGACCCGGAAGGAATGACGAAACGGGTCGTTTCGTGCCGATGTATGCCGCGCCAAGGCGACGGCGTCATCGAACTTCTTCCTGCTTGGCCTTGCTCCCGATGGGGTTTACCGAGCCAGACCGGTCACCCGGCCTGCTGGTGAGCTCTTACCTCACCGTTTCACCCTTACCTGCGGAGCGAACTCCGCAGGCGGTCTGTTTTCTGTGGCACTGTCCCTAGCCTTGCGGCCGGTGGGCGTTACCCACCATCGCACCCTGCGGAGCCCGGACTTTCCTCCCGCCAGCGTCGCCACGGGTGCCGGAAGGCACCTGGCAAACCGCTCGCCGGCGATCGCCCGGTCCGCTCCAGTCCTCGAAGCCATTCTACGTCGGATCGCCACACTGCCGCCGAACCCCCGTTGAAATTTTAGACCACCGGTTATTTTGGCGATTTTCTTGACGTGCGAACGACTTGTGTCCTAATTTCGTACTAGGTTTGCTCCGGCCAGAGTCGGCCCCCCGCCGGCGGGCCAGCCCGCACCACGACGCACACCTTTGCCCCACCAATCATGACCGACCATCTCCGACCGCCGATGCACCTGACCACCCCCTCCCCCCACCGACCCGCTACGCACCACTCCCACGTCGCTGAGAAGACCCCGGCGGCCTACGGCGAGCTGCAGCCTGTCGGCGGCGGCGACCCGATTCCCTTGCTGAAACCGTCGCTCATCGTCGGCCGCCGGGAAAGCTCCGACATTGTCCTGCGATTCCCGAATGTGTCCGGCACGCACTGCGAACTCTCAATCGTCGCCGGCCACTGGGTTGTCAAGGATCTGGGCAGCAGCAACGGCACCAAGATCAATGGCATGCGGGTCAGCGAAGGCCGGATCGATCCAGGCGACAAGGTCTCGATCGGCCGGCACGAATACGAGTTGTGCTACGACCCCGCGGCAACCGGAGTTGGCGATGCTTCGGCCTACGCGGCCCCTCAGCGTGACATTTTCAGCAGGTCTCTTTTGGCATCCGCCGGCCTGGAAAATCGTCGCCCGCCGAAGCCTGGGCGGCCGCGGTCCTGACGTCAGGCGGGCGGTGCGGCCGGCCTGCTACACTTCGGTCGATGGCCAAGTCCCGAAAATTTCGCGCCGACCTCCGCAAAAACCGTTCGTCGCGCCGCCGGAGTGGAGACCTGACACGCGCGGTGGCCGCAGACCCCGACCATGCGTCCGACATGGCCTCTTCGGAGCGGATCTCCGGCAAGGGCGACCTCACCCGCAAGCGGACGGTCGTGATCAACGACGAGCCTTCGGCGGCGGGGGACGGTCTTGCCGTCTCACCGCTTGCAGGGACGTCCTGGAGTGGACAGGTGATGCATGTCCACGGCTTGGAAAGTTTTGTGCGTGCAGCCGACGGCCGGATCGTCCGCTGCACGACCCGCCGCCTGCTCCGCACGCTCTCCACGGAGCAGCGGCATCCCGTGGCCGCAGGCGATTGGGTGCGAATCCGCGACGAAGCCGGCGTGGGCGTGATCCAGTCGATCGAGCCTCGCCGCAACTCGCTCTGCAGGGCCAGCCGCGGCCGTCGTCATGTGATCGTCGCGAACGTCGATCAGGTGGTGATCGTGGGCAGCGCTGCTATGCCCGACCTCAAGCCCGCTCTCCTCGACCGTTTGCTCGTCGCCGCGGAGTCGTCGGGCATCCGGCCGATCATCTGCATCAACAAGATCGATCTCGTCGACGCCTCCCGCCTCGTTCCGCCGGCGGGCGTCTACTCCAGGATGGGCTACCCGACGGTGCTCTGCTCGGCCGTCTCCGGGATCGGGATCGCGAGGCTCCGCCACGAGCTGTCCGGTCGCGTCACCGCGATCGTGGGCCAGAGCGGCGTGGGGAAGTCGTCGCTCCTCAACGCGCTCGATCCGTCTCTGAGCCTTCGTGTCGCTGAAGTGAGCCGGGAGAACGAGAAGGGCCGACACACTACGACGACGGCTCGGCTGATCCCCCATGCCCTGGGCGGAGCGGCAGGTGGCTCGTTCGTCGACACACCCGGCGTGAGACAGTTCCAGCTCTGGAAGATCGTGCCGGCGGAGGTTCCGGCGGCCTTTCGCGACCTGCGACCGCTGGCCAATCTCTGCCGCTTCCCCGACTGCAGCCACACACACGAAGGCGACTGCGCCGTAAAGCATGCGGTGGCCGACGGCCTGCTCGACACCCGTCGCTGGGAGAGCTGCTGCCACCTCGCGGCCACCGCGGAAGCCGACGATCCCGATGCGATGGGCGACCACGATTCCGGCGAGGATTACGAGTGACGCAACAGCGGCGGACCAACAGCGTGCAGAGTGAACGGGCGGTGCTCGTGGGAGTGCTGCTCGATGCTCCGCTCAATCCCGAACACCCACTGGAAGAGCTCGGCGGACTTGCAGAGACCGCCGGTGCGCAGGTGGTCGCGGAACTCACGCAACGACGGGAACGGCCAGACCAGACCACCTACCTCGGCAGCGGCAAGGTCGCCGAATTGGCTCGGCTCGTCGACCATCACGATGCCGACGTCGTGATCTTTGACAACGATCTCTCCCCCGCACAGACCCGCAACCTCGAACGCGAACTCAAGACCAAGGTGCTCGACCGATCGGAAGTGATTCTCGACATCTTCGCGGCCCGTGCCCGCACCTACGAGGCGAGGCTGGCGGTTGAGCTTGCCCAGCTCGAATACTCCCTGCCTCGGCTCAAGCGGATGTGGACCCACCTGTCGCGGCTGAAGATGGGCATCGGCATGCGTGGTCCGGGCGAGAAGCAGTTGGAGGTGGACCGCCGGCTCGTCGAGAAGCGGATCCACGATCTCAAGGACGATCTTGCCGCGATCCATGGCCGCCGAGAGCGCGAGGTGGCCGCCCGTCATGAACACCTCACGGTATCGCTGGTCGGCTACACCAATGCGGGCAAGAGCACGCTTCTGAACAGGCTTACGGGGGCCGACGTGCTGGCCGAAGACAAGCTCTTCGCCACCCTCGACACGCGCACCCGCCGCTGGAAACTGCCGGGCTGGGGCCCCGTGCTCCTGAGCGACACGGTGGGCTTCATCCGCGACCTGCCCCACCGCCTGATCGCAAGCTTCAAGGCCACGCTCGAGGAGACGCGTCAGGCAGACCTGCTCCTGCATATCGCCGACGCGTCGAGCCCGCTCGTCGACGCGCAGATTGCCGCGGTTCGAACTGTGTTGGCCGAACTGGAGGTCGACGAGAAGGCGACCCTGCTCGTGCTCAACAAGATCGACGCTCTGCCCGACCACGCGGCCCGGAGCAGCCTGATCAATCGTTATCCCCATGCTGTCTGCATGTCGGCCCGCTCCGGCGAAGGGCTGGCGGCGCTCGAACGTTCGACCACCGCGTGCCTGAGCCGCGGCTTTCGCGACGTCGACATTCACGCCGATCCCGGCAACGGGCGACTCCTCGCCTGGCTGAACGCCCACGGCGAGGTGTTGTCGCGACATTTTGTCGAGGACCGCGTTACGATTCACTGCCGCATCCCCGCGGCGATCATGGGCCGCATCCCGCCCGACGAGGCAGTCGTGGTGCCCCACGAGTCGCCGGCTGCACGGGTGGCGGAGGTCGACGCCGCTCCCGGGAAGGAATCGTCATGATGTCGCCGCCGCAGGTCGCCGTGCCCCCCGCGGTGCGATGGCCCAGATGGAGGCGACCGCTCGACGGCTCGCGTGCGGTCGTGACAGGGGCATCCTCGGGCGTGGGCAGGGCCATTGCACTCGAGTTGGCCCGCCGCGGCGCGCGGGTGCTGGCGACGGGCCGCCGCGTCGAGAGGCTCGCCTCGCTGGCAGACGAGGCGGCCGCACCTCTGCTCTACGAGGGGGGCGACATCACCTCGTCCGACTTTCGCCACCATCTGATCGAGGTGGCGAACGAGCAGTTCGGCGGACTCGACCTGGTCGTGGCGGCAGCGGGGAGCGGAGCGATTGGCCGCTTCCGCGACGCCTCACCCGCCACGCTGACGGAAATCATGGATGTCGATTTCATCGCACCGGCTGAACTGGTCCGCGTCGCCTTGCCCGCCCTCCGGGCCGGCCGTGATCCGGCAATCGTGCTCGTGGGCTCCATCCTCGGCTACCACCCGCTGCCCTTGCACGCGGAGTATTGTGCGGCCAAAGCGGCGCTCAAGTCATTGGCCGGGACGCTGCGGATGGAACTCGCGGACGACGGCATCGGCGTGCTGCTTGCCAGCCTCGGCCCCACGGCATCGGAGTTTTGGAACCACCTGCTCACGGGCCAACGCCCAGGCTGGTCACGCGGTCGCGGCATGTCGGCCTCACGCACGGCGCGGATCGTTCTGCGGGCGCTCGTGTGGCGTCGCCGCGAGGTGCTGCCCGGCTGGCAGGCCAAGGGTTTCGCGTTTGCGTCTCGCCTCTTCCCTCGGCTGATCGATCGGGCGATGATACGCCGCATGCAACGCAGCCGGTTCGTGCCCTGAGCGTTCGTCGATGAGCCTTCCGCCCTCCACCACGTCGTTCCCGCCGACGGCATTCCACCCGGAGCCGCTGCTGGCCGTTGCCTGCCCGACCTGCTTCGGTGCGATCGCGGTAGGCACGACACTGCTTGGGCAGGCCGCCGAATGTCCGCTCTGCGGCTGCGGCTTCCAGGTGCCGCTTCCTGCCGTAGCCGATGCGCAGCGACCGCCGGCATCGTCCGCTCCCACCGCCCGCACACCAGCGGCACAGCCCAGTGACCACCCACACCCCCAGCCCCGAGACGGCAAGCGGGAACCGGCCGCACCGAGGGAGCCTCCCCCGGAACGGGTCAACCAACCAGTGCCGGAAGATGCTTTTGACTCGCCGCAGCCCCAGCCGGCGCCGGCTGCAGAGATGCACTTTGAGGAACCGGTGCGGACGATCATCAGCGGCGAACAGCTGATCACCCTCCGCCGCCTCACACCCGCGGAGAAGGCATCTCGACGCGCGCGGCGAAACGTCGTCATGATGCTGGCGGGAGTATCGATCCTGATGGGCATCGTGTTCTTGTTCGGCACGAAGCGGCCCAAACGCCGCGGCTGAGACCGCGTGAACATGGACCAGAAGCCCCCGGCGGAAGCAGCCCTACAGCGATTCGCCGATGGCCAGCAGTTCTTCGGCGTCGAGGATGGCGTCGTTCGATTCGAACAGCCGCCGAATGGCGGCGCGATGGATTTTCATCTTTGTGCCGCCCACGCCGAGCGGGCCGTAGACGATTGCCCCGGCGTCTTCCCTCGCCTTGTCGGTGGCCGCGATCCCTTCAATGCCCGCAGGCGGAACGGCGTTCAGGTCGATCAGTACTTTGGCCCGCCCCGCCAGCGAGCGGCCGGCTGCCCCCAGCAGTGTCACCCCAGCAGCGCCTGCAGCCACGATCAGATCGGCCCGGGCGAGGGCGTTTGCCAACGAGCCGCCAGTCGGAGCCGGGCCGTCGGCGAGAACAGGCTCGAGTCTGCCTCCCGGCACTGTGGACGCGATCCTGCTGCAGACCTCCTCGGCCCGCGACAACGACCGCGACGCAACCGAAACACTCGCGCCCTTCCGGACAAGAAGCCTCGCCACCCGCTGCCCCACGGGACCGGTGCCACCGAGCACCACGGCATGCAGCGTTGCGGCGGCTGCTGGATCGCCGAGCGGCAGATGCCTCCCAGCCGCCACCACGGCGGCGCTGGCGGTCGTGTTGGCGCCGGCGGGATCGAGCAGCAGGCTCACCCGGACCGGCCCGAAGAATGTCTTTTTCAATCTTTCAAACACGGCTTCGGCGGCGGACACATCGGAGCCGCCCACGAAAATCGCCGTCGATGCCAGTTCCACGCCACCCCGAGTGAACATCGCCCCGTGTGCGAGCGGCACAGCGGCGTCGGGCGTCACGTTGCCATGCCTGAGCAGCACCTCGGCGCCGGCATCGACCGCCACGACCGAATCGAACGTGCTCGGCTGGGCGTCGCAGTCGAGCTGGATGAGGATCTTCTTGAGCACGGCCAGACCTTCGCAAAGAACAAAAAGACGCCCGCCTCGGGGGCGGGCGTCACACTCGCGTTGTACGCATGCCGGTTGCGGCCGCCAGTCGGAACTGCGGCCGTCAGCAGGTGAGGGCAACTTCGCGCCGCCCGTCACCTGCCGAGCCGGCGGGGGCCTCGGAGGCCCCGCCGGCTCTCAGATCAGAACCCACGGAACGGATGCGCGGCCTTGTCCTTGCCCGCGACCATCTCGTCGACGCTCGGCTTGCCGTGCATGGCATTGGCGATGGCATCGACCGTGGCCTTGTAGTTGTACTCGTAGATCTTCTTGTCATCCTCGGCCAGCCAATGGATGAACACACCGCAGACGATCACGAGGTGCTCGGCCTCGGCCTTCGGGATCACGCCGCTGGCAACGCTGTCGGCGACGGCCTTGGCGACCGCGGCCTGCGCCGGTCCAAACATCTGCACGGCCTGCTTGGCGCCCTTGATCGTCACCTTCGTGATCATGACGGTGGCAGGCTTCACGGCGAGATTCGGCGTGAGCACGGCCAGAAGGTTCGAGTGCCCTTCGCTCTGTCGGGCCAAGGCGTTGGCAAACGCCACGCCCACAGGGCCATCCTTGCTGCCGATCAGCAGATCAATATGGGCGATCTCGTTGCCGTCGCCCGCGAGGGCCTCACCAATGTACATCGACATAGAAACGGGTCTCCTGTTCAGGGGAAATCTACATACCGTGCAATGGAGGGCAGAGGATACCATTCGGGCCCAGTCCTTCAAACCCGGCGGTGCCAAACCGGCCACGGGGTCATCGTGAATCGCCCAAATACCCCCGCTGGCTCGACGCCTCACGGCTCCGACCGCCCTCTTGTCGTGCTCGGGGCCTCCGCCAGGGCCATGGCGGAATCGGCCTGCCGCAGCGGTTGGACCGTGTATGCCGCCGATCTCTTCTGCGACCTCGACCTCCAGGCTGTCGCGCAGCTGGCGATGGCCGTGGCGTTCAAGGCCGACGGCGCTGGGGCAGGATATCCGTGGAGCCTCCTCGCTGCATCCGCGGCATTTCCACCCGACGCAGTGTGGTGTTACACCGGCGCGATCGAAAATCACCCCGACCTCATCGATGCCATCACCCGCGTTCGGCCCCTCGCCGGCAATCGTGGCGACGCTCTCCGACGGCTGCGTGATCCCGTGGCCGTGGCCGCCGCCGCCGTGGCAGCAGGGCTTTCATTTCCCGCAACGCATTTCTCGCCCGATGGGGTGCCACTCGACGGCACGTGGATCGTCAAGCCGCTGGCGGGTGCCGGTGGCCGCGGCATCCGCCGGTGGACGCCGGCGGTGGCGTCCACCGGCGGCATCGAACACGTCGCAATGCCGCGGCCGCCCTCCATCTGGCAACGATTCATGCCGGGCATGCCCGTATCTGCAGCCTACTGCTTCTCAAGGCGATCATCGCAACTCCTCGGGGTGAGCAGACAACTGCTCGGCGAGCCCTGGTGCCATGCGGGCCCGTTTGCCTGGTGCGGTGCCGTAACGCTCCGTGCTGTCGAAGACCTGCCGCAGTTCGATCATCTCCGAGCCGACCTCGTCCGCCTCGGCAACGTTCTGGCGGAACGCATGGGGCCCATCGGCCTCGTCGGCGTCGATCTGGTCATCACCGCGGACGGGCATGTCGAGGTGATCGAAATCAACCCTCGGCCGACGGCATCCATGGAGCTCTACGAGCGGTCGGGGAGCGGCTCGATCGCAGGCATGCATCTCGCCGCCTGCGGGTACGGCACAGGCTCCGAGGGACCGTTTGCGCATGCTCCCCGACAATCGGCTTCAACGTGGGCGAAGGCAGTGCTGTTTACCGCGGAGCAGGCGACGGTCTCGCGACCGTTGATCGACGCGCTCTATCGCGAGTCGGATTCCTGGACGCAGGCCGACGGCGGATGGCCCGCGCTGGCTGACATTCCCCGTCCCGGACAGACCATCCCCGCCGGTGCTCCCGTGGTCACGATTTTCGCCGTCTCGCGCTCGGCAGATGATGCGACCGCCCTTCTTCGCGAGCGTGTCGGCCGCATCGACGCCCAGCTGTCAGCACGCTGCTAGAGCCGGTTTGGTTCAGGAAAAACCGATGGCGTTGTGCGATCGTGTTCGAGTGAGCCTGCCCTGCGGTCGCCAGACAGAAGCACGTTGAAAAGTCACTCCGAGGCGAACTCGGCAGTCTTGCGTCAGCCCGCCATCCGGCGTGGCATCTCCTGCACTTCTGCTGCAGCCGACGAGAGGTAGTGCATCAGGTAGGCATCTTCGGTGGTGTCCTGATAGAAGTCCTTCAAGACGGAGATCGCGCGGAAGCCCAGCGAGCGAAAAAAGAGCTGCGCCGGAAGATTTGTCTCCCGCACCTCCAGCACGATCCGATTCCGACGCTCGGGCGTCAGCTTGCCGATGAGCTTCTCCATCATCCGCGTGCCGACACCAAGCCGCCGATGCGACCGCGCCACGGCGAAATTGAGCACGTGCAGGCGGCTGCGGTGCAGCTCGTAGATCATGAAGGCAACGACCGAGTCGCCCGCTTCCGCCACCATTCCGATGCAGTTTCTTTGTCGCAGGCAACGGGTAAAGTCCTCGTCGGACCAGGGAAATTCAAAGGCCTCGTGCTCGACATCGAGCACCTCTCGCATGTCACGTCGGATCATCCAGCGGACGTGAATCCGCAGCTGCTCTTCGTGTATCGATCTCACGTGTGCGAAACTCCCTGCGTCAGTGCCTGATGGGGTGGTGTGCCAATGCCGAACCGTCGGCGGTTCGATCGGGAAAACGAGCGGGCCTCTGGGCGGCCGGCGGGGGTCGAACCGTAGCAGGCATCCGCGGCCCAGCCAAGAGCTTTCGCCCCCGCGAAAGCGACGCGGCAAACAGGCAAAACCACCTTGACCGGGCCCGGTGCGACACCTACTGTCCCGCCCGTTCTGCGCCGGCCTTCCTGCGCGGCAACACGGCCCGTCGGGTGCGTGTGCGCGGCATGCCCGCCACGACGGCGAGACTCATGAGACGACCCATGGCACCGCGGATGCACGACGAACAACGCCTGCAGGACGGCCGTTCCTGCGGCACCGCCGCCACGGCATGTCTGGCATATTTCGTGTTCTGCGCAGCCATGCTCGGCTGTGCCGGGCCCGCCATCCGCAGCCAGAGTCCTGAAATCGAGGCTCTGGCCAGCCTGGAAGCCGACACAAAGCTCGTCGGCGACTATGCCGCCCCATGGGGTCTCAATCCGCAGCGGATCGAACGCGCGGCTCTCGTCACCGGCCTCGTCGGCACCGGCAGCGATCCGGCGCCGAATGCCCAGCGTCAGTCGCTCATGGCCGACATGCAGGCACGCGGTGTCGTGGAGCCCAATGCCCTGCTGGCATCGACATCGACGTCGCTGGTCTGGGCGCACGGATACCTGCCCGCGGGCGTCCGCCGTGGAGACCGTTTCGACATCCACGTCGAGGTGCCGCATGACTCCGACACCACGAGCCTCAGCGGCGGCTGGCTGATGGAGACCAGGCTGGCTGAAATGGCCGTACTCGGCAGCCGCATCCGCGACGGCCATGTGCTGGGCGTCGCCGAGGGACCGCTGCTCGTCGATCCCGTCTCGACCGGCACTCGCGATTCGGTCTCGAAACTCCGCGCCAAGGTGCCCGGTGGCGGAGTCGCGCTGCAATCGCGGCCGATCGGCCTGATCCTCGCCCCGGAACACCGCTCGGTCGGGCTCTCCAAGCGCATCGGCGACTGCATCAACCGGCGGTTTCACACAGCCATTCGCGGTGCCAAGCGGGGAGTCGCGACACCGAAGACCGACCGCTACATCGAACTGGAGATTCCGCCCGTCTACACCGACAACCTCGGCCGCTACATCCGCGTCGTCCGCTGCCTGGCCGTGGTCGAACCACCGGGCGGCCGCCATGCACGGCTCGAACTGCTCCGTCGGCAACTCTCGGACCCGGTCACGGCACCAGGCGCGGCACTGCGTCTGGAGGCGATCGGCAAGGAGGGCGTGCCCACGCTCCGGGATGCGCTCGATTCGAAGGATGCCGAGATCCGCTTCGCAGCCGCCGAGGCGCTTGCGTACCTGGGCGAGTCGGCTGCAGCCCCCCATCTGGCAGAGGCGGCGACGAGTCTGCGCAGCGCCAGGGCCGCGGCCCTGGCTGCGCTCAGCACGCTCGACGACGCCAACGGCATCGACGCCCTGCGATCCCTGCTCACCAGCGCGAGCGCCGAAAGCCGCTACGGCGGCTTTCGCGGCTTGTGGAAGATCGACCCCACCTCTCCGCTCGTTCGGGGCGAACGCCTCGGCGAAGCCTGCTCGCTGCACGTGCTCGACGTGAAGGGGCCACCACTGGTGCACGTCACCCGCAGCCGACGGCCCGAGGTCGTGCTCTTCGGCACGGAGCATCCCGTGGGCGACGGACTGCGTGCCGAGGCGGGCCCGACGATCGTGGTGGTCGTCGACGGTTCGACCGCGATCGTCAGCCGCTTCGTCGCCGGCGAACCCGACCAGCAGTCAGATGTTCCCGCCCGGTTGGATACGATCATCCGCACGGTCGCCGAAATGGGGGGCACCTATCCGGACATCGTGCAGTTCCTCCAGCAGGCCAGTTCCCACCACGCGATCGAAAGCCGTCTGGTGTTCGACGCCGTGGCCGAAGAGGACAGCGGCATGAGCATTCACGAAGAGGCCTCCGCACGACTCCGTGACATCTCCCCTGCATCACCTGACGAGGACGCGCCGGCCGGCGACGGTGCCGCCGATGCGGCCCCGCCCACGGACGAGTCTTCATGACCAGACTCACGGCCCTCGAACTGTTCGGCTTCAAGAGCTTTGCCGACCGGACGCGGTTCGATTTTCCGGCCGGCATCACGGCGGTGGTCGGCCCCAACGGGTCGGGAAAGTCGAACGTCGTTGATGCCATCAAGTGGGTGCTCGGCGAGCAGTCGGTCCGCAGCCTCCGCGGCCGCGACATGACAGACGTCATCTTCGCCGGCTCGGGCGGTCGAAAGCCGCTGAATGCGGCCGAAGTATCGCTGATCTTCGACAACGCCGACGCCCTGCTCCCGGTCGATGCGCCACAGGTGCAAATCACCCGCCGTGTCTACCGCAGCGGTGAGAACGAGTACCTCATCAACGGCGAGACCTCGCGGCTGCGCGACATCCGCGAACTCTTCTCGGGAACGGGCGCCGCCACCGAGGCCTACAGCGTCATCGAGCAGGGCCGCGTCGACGCGCTGCTTGTGGCCTCGGGCCGCGACCGCCGCGTTGTCTTCGAGGAAGCCGCCGGCATCACCCGGTTTCGGGCCCGTCGGACCGAAGCGCTCCGCCGGCTCGAGCGGAGCGAGCAGAACCGGCAGCGTCTTGCCGACATCGTCGGCGAGGTGTCGAGCCGGTTGGAGACCGTGCGGCACCAGGCGGCGAGGGCACGCCGTTGGCAGCAGATGACCGACCGGCTTCGCACGCTTCGTCTGGCCGCTGCGGCCGAGGACCTCGCCGAAGTGGATGCTGCGGTGGGCCGCGTCGACGGCACGCTTTCCGTGACCCGCGAAGAACACTCCGAGACCGAGGCCCGGGCCGCCGCCGCCGCCGCCACAGCGACATCCCTCGCCGCCGTGGAGGCGGAACTGCAGCCGAGGCTCGAGTCGGAGCGGGCGGCAGTCGCCACCGACAAGGCACGGGCCGCCGCAGCGGAGGCCACCCTTGCGATGCTGTGGACCAGGCGACGCGAGCTCGAAACTGAACAGTCGCGTCTGGAGGAAGATCTGCGACATTCCGTCCGAGAACAGCGTGCCGCCATCGGGGCAGTCGATGCGGCCAGGGACGAGGTCGCGGGCATCGAGAGGGAGTCGCTCGCCCTCATCGACCGACTGGGAGTCTGCGAAGAGGCTGCAGCCGGCTCGCACGAGCATGCCACGCGTGCCAGACAGGCTGTCATCGACCGCACGACGAAGGTCGAGACGTTGGAACAGTCTCGGCAGAAGCTGCAGTCCGATCTCGATCGTGCCGCCGCGCGGGTCGACGAATCGCACCGTGTCACCGACTCGTGGCGGACGAGGATCGACACGGCCCGACTGCAGCAGGCGCGGCTGCTGGAATCGGTAGCCACGTGGGAGGGCACCATTGCGTCGCTTTCCCAGCGCATGACCGCCGTCGAATGCGAACTGGAAACGCTCGACGTCACCCAACGCGAACGGTCGGAGGGCGTCGATGCCGGCTGGCAGGCGCTCGCTGGCTGGCAGGCGAAGCTCGAGGCCTGCCGCGAACGACGCACGATGCTCGAGGAGATGATCAGCCGGCAGGAGGGATTTTCCGACGCGGCGCGGAGGCTGCTCGCCGACACCGATTCCTCCCGCTCCGTGCCCGGACTGCTCGGGCCTCTGGCCCACCACGTCGAAGCCGATGTGACGTGGGCGCCGCTCGTCGATCTCGCGCTCGGCTCGCTCGGCCAGGCCCTCGTCGTCGAGGAGCTCGACGATCTCGTGCGGTGGCACGCCGCGTGGTCGGCAACCGACGAATCGCGTACGGTGCTGGCTGCCGGCGGCCGCATCGGATTCGTGTCGGCACAGGCGGTCCGCGCAGCGACGGACTTCGCGCCCGAGTCCGCTCCAGGAGTGGTGGGACGTCTCGACCGGCTCGTCGGCCTGCCCGATCCCGCCGCCTCCGATCTCTCCACCCCCGACTCCTCCTCTGGTGGCGGGCAGCAGATAGTGGCCCGGCTGCTGGCGCGAGTGTGGGTCGTCGCAAGGCTCGCGGACGCCGTTCCCTTCGTCGGCACGGCGCCGCCGGGCACGCTGTTCATCACGCAGGGTGGCGAATGCCTCTCGGCCGAAGGGGCATTCGAGATCGGTCTTCCGGGTGCCGCCACCGGTCTGGTCGCACGCCGCAGCGAACTGAAAGCACTCCATCAGCGGCACGACGAACTGACGCGGACTGTGGCCGAGGCTGGCAAGCTCGTCGAGAGGCTGCAGACGGAACTCGCCGCGACACGTCTGGAAATTCGGCAGGCGCAGACGCGGAAGCAGCAGGCCGCCGAGCGCATCGCCTCGTCGCGGGCGGAACTCGATCGCACCGTCCGTGAACAGGCCGTGGCCGGCGACGGCCTGGCCGGGTTGGAAGCGAGCCTCCGCGATGCCGAGCGACAGGCCGTCGATCTGGCCGCCATCCGCGATGCCGCCCAGGCCGCCACGAACAAGATCGACGGCGAACTCGCCGACGCCCGGCAGCAGCTTGCCCGCGTCCGGAACGACATCGACACCCTCGACCGCTCGCGGAGCGAGGTGCTCGACGAGATTCATCGGCTGCGGGTGGATCAGGCCACCTGTGGTGAACGTCTGACCCGGGCCCGTGGCAGCGTCACCGACCGGCTGACCGATCTCGAGTCCCGCCGTGGCGACCTCGAAAATGCCCACCGTCGGCGAAACGACCTGCAACAGCGTCGTGCCGGCGTCGATCTCGATCTGCTCGCCGCCACCGCCGCCCACGCCGAGGCCATGGTCGCGGCGGAGCGTTCCACGGTGCTGCTGTCGAACCTCGCAGCCGAACATGAAACGGTCGCGGCGGACCGGCGGGCTGTGAACTCGGCATTGGAGCAGGCACGCTCTCTGGCAGCCCGTCTGGCCGAGAGAATCCACGCATACGAACTCGAGGCGGGTGAGGCACGGCACCGCCGCGCACGGATCGTCGAGCGGATCCGGGATGACTATGACATCGCCATCGAGGACGTCGTCGCCCAGGCCGCCACGGCGTCTGCGGGTGGCACCGTACCGGCAGGAGCCGGCGACGCCGGCGGCGTCAGTGACGCCGGCGAAACTCCGATCATCCCGCCGAATCGGGGTGAGCTCGATATGGAGATCGACACACTGCGGCGCAAGCTCTCCACGATGACGTCGGTCAACATGGAGGCGTTGGCGGAATCGGAATCGCTGACGGAACGACTCACGGGCCTGGAGACCCAGCTCGCCGACGTCACGAATGCGAAACTGGCGATCGAGCAGCTTGTCTCCCGGATCGACGACGAGAGCCGCCGGCTGCTGGGCGAGACGATCGAAACGGTCCGCGGACACTTCCGCGAGCTCTTCGAACGGGTCTTCGGCGGCGGTCAGGCCGACATCGTGCTCGAGCCCGGTGTCGACCTCCTGGAAACCTCGGTCGAAATCGTGTCGCGGCCCCCCGGCAAGGAGCCGCGGAGCATCTCCCTGCTCTCCGGCGGCGAGAAGACGATGACCTGCGTCGCCCTGCTGCTGGCGATTTTCCGCTCTCGTCCCAGTCCCTTCTGCGTGCTCGACGAGGTCGATGCAGCGCTCGACGAGGCCAATGTCGATCGCTTTGCCGGAGTGCTCCGCGACTTTCTCTCGTCGACGCAGTTCATCGTCGTCACGCATTCGAAAAAGACGATGGCCGCCGCCGACACCCTCTACGGGATCACCCAGGAGGAGTCGGGCGTGTCGAAGCGGATCTCGGTGCGGTTCGAGTCGTCCGCCGGGGCAGCCGCTCTTCCGGCGAGAAAAGCGGCTTGAAACGCCGTTGAACGGCGGTCGGGACCGGCCTTACCGGCGCTTTCCCCAAGAACGGCTCAAGTCTCACGACGTGATCTTTCGATCTAACCCTCTGTGCGGTCATGCCGCGAACGTGTCCGGTTGAAAAACCAAGACACGGCCGCGGGCAGAAGCAGGGGGGGACACCTGCGAGTCATGGAATCGGGCGACGGCGTCTGCGGACAGCCGTTCTGTTCGGTTCCCTCTCACACCCCCTCCCGGCGCTTCATGGCCGGCCTTCGTGGGGTCGACGACGCGGTCGGTTCCACGACGAAATATCCGCGTTATGGGGGGCTGGGTTCCGCTGCTCAGAAGGGTGCGGGCTGGCCAGGACAGTTCCGGACACGAATGATCCACATGGAGTCCAAGTGATGAAGGTTTTCACGACAGGCCAGGTCGCCAAGATCTGTAAA
>JBIIMX010000143.1:0-7727 GCA_044337765.1 Pirellulales bacterium
AAGCCCCTGGCGCTCGTCTACCGGGCGAAGGTGCCGGGCACGAAGGAGCCGGTTCCATTCAGCAGCCCGTGGCGAACGGTAAACATCGACGTGGTCGAAGATGTGAGCAGCTCGGTGTCGCTCGCCACGGACAACGCGGGCAGCTACGAGATCTCCGTGCCGCTCTCGGCACTCAAGTGGCAGCCGAAGCCGGGTGAGACGTTCAAGGCCGACATCGGCGTGCTCCGTGGTGCCAACGGCCAGACGACACAGCGGGTCTATTGGGCCAACAAGGCGACGGCGATCACCGCCGACGTGCCGAGCGAGGCCGAACTCACGCCCAAGCTGTGGGGCAAGTGGAAGATCGTGGGCGAGTGAGACGGCTCACGCCTCGCACTGGAACCGACTCGAAATAAAACCTGAAAAATAGAACTTGAAAAATCGAACCTGAAAAACAAACGCTGAAAAAACAAATCTGGAAAACACCATGAAGAAGCAAGTCCTGCTGATGCTGCTACTGGGTTTGATGACGCTGGCGACCGCCGTCCATGCCCAGGACGGAGAGAACATGCTCGGCCGGCAGACCCAGAACGAGGGTTTTCGTGCGGTCCCGGCCAAAAGGCCCGTGACAATCGACGGCACATTGGACGAGTGGGACCTCTCCGGCCAGATCTGGAGCTACGCCGACAGCTCGGTGCGTGACAGCTTCTCGGTCAAGACCGCCGCCATGTGGGACGCCGACAATCTCTATCTGGGGTTTGTCTGGCGCGACCCCATGCCGCTCAACAGCACCGTCGATCCGAAGTTTGACCCGGACCGGGGCTGGGTGGCCGATGCCGTGCAGTTGCGGATGCTCGCTGGCAAGCAGCCGAGCTGGTTCACCTGCTGGGGGTTCGACAAGGGCACGAGGCCGGCGGTTCATGCCTATTTCTGGCCTGAGGAAAACAAGTCGGCAGGTGGGAAGACCGTCCTGCGGACCGCAGACAAAGCCGGTGAGGCCGCGGTTGGCGACGGCGTCGAGTCGGCCTACGCCCTCATGCCCGATGGCAAGGGCTTCGTCCACGAACTCAAGCTTCCTTGGAAGGTTGTCTACAACCAAGACTGGAAAGGAGCGGCCGGCCAGACCATTCGCGTCGGCATGGAGTTCCTCTGGGGCAACGAGACCGGCCGCGGCTTCCCGCTGCACCGGTATGCCGACAACATGCAGCCTGGCTTCACCAGCCGCGAGTTCTACTGGACGGCCAAAAACGCCTGGGGCGACCTGACCACCGTGGCGGAAAGCATCAAGGAACCGCGGCAGTACGTCGAAGGCTCGCTGAAACCGCAGGGAACGATTGCCTTGCGGGCCCAGGTGCCGGCCGACGCCACCACGTTCAGCGTGGTCATCGACGACATGCAGGGGAACCGCGTGCGCAATCTCGCCGGTGGCTATGGCGTGGCCGATTTCACCGTGGCCAAGGAGGGCAAGACAGCGACCGTGGAAGTGATGTGGGATGGGCTCGACGAAGCCGGGAAGCTGGTGCCACCGGGGAACTATCAGGTCCGCGGTCTGACCCAAGGCGGAATCAACGGCTACTACGAGATGAGCTTCTACAATCCCGGCACGCCGCCCTGGCAGACCAACGACAAGCGCGGCGCCTGGGGGGCCGACCACACTTCCCCGCGGCTGGTCGCCCGCTCGGGCGAGAACGTGATCGTCACCTGCGACTTCGCCGAAGGCGGGTATGGAACGTTCGCGGTCAAGCCCGACGGCACAAAGGCCTGGAGCGAGATCCGCGGCGCCAATGTCCTGGCCGCCACCGACACGCACGTCTTTACCGTGCCCAACGACTGGGGCGTCAGCGGCGTGCAACTTCTCCGCATGAACGCGAAGGACGGCAGCTTCGCGCCGTTCAGCCGAGACGGCAAGGAACTGCCGATGCCGCTGCACTTCCGTGACCTGCTGGGGCTGGCCGCGCCGACTGGCGGTGACAAACCGCCGCAGCCGCCCAAGGCCCGGGCACTCGCCGTGGCCGATGGCCTGATTCTTCTGGCCACCGACGACGACCGACTCTGGCTCTTCGACGCCACGACCGCCGCGGTGATCAAGCAGACCCGGCTTGAACTGACCGGGGTCCACGGCGGGCAGGGGCACAATGCCTCGAGCCACTATCCCTTCGCATTCGACGGCAAGCAGGTGTACTGCTTTCGCCAGAAGGAACTCGTAAAGGTGAGCCTCGACGCGTTGAAGAACGAGGCCGACCCGGCCGGGAAGGCTGTCGTGATCCCGTTGGACGGCGCCGTGGAAAAGCCCGGCGCGATCGCCCTCGACGCCGCGGGGAATATCTATGTCACCGACCTGGGCAAGGATCTGCAGATTAAAAAGTTTTCGCCGGAAGGAAAACTGCTCGGCCGCATCGGCAAGACCGGCGGCCGGCCGCGGCAGGGCGCGTTCGAGCCGCAGGGCATGCGCGAGATGACCAGTGTCGCCGTGGACGCCGCCGGCCATGCCTGGGTCGCCGAGCATTCCGATCATCCCCGCCGGGTCTCGGTGTGGAAGCCCGACGGCACGCTGCTCCGCGACTTCATCGGCAACACCGGCTACGCCGGCCAGGGAAGTTTCACGCACGACTCCGACGCGACGAAGGGCGTCGCCGAACTCAACGAGATCCGGCTCGACCCTGCGACCCGCACGTGGAAGGTCGAGAGCGTGATGTACAATCCCGACCCGGCGAAGGGGGACTTCGTGATGCCGGGCTCGACGGCGTTCGGCAGCGGCAACGTTTTTTACAGCGAGGCATCGGGCAAGCGGCACGAGTATTTCGTCTCGCTCGGTGAATTCCGCAACACTCCCGTCTTCGTGATGATCAAGGCCGGCAACGACTGGCAGCCGGTGGCCGGCATCTTCACCGTCGCCCGCCTGCAGAAGCTGCTCGGCGGCCAGTACGGCTCGCAGATCGTGAAGAATCCGAGCGGCGACTACGCCGACAACGATCCCTGCGACATGCTGATCTGGAACGACCTCGACAACGACGGCTATGTGCGGAAGAGCGAGTGCGAGGTCATCCCGGCGCTCAAGAAGACCGCCAAGGTTGTCGACGGCAAGCCGGTGCGGGGAAGCGACGTCGCCCTGCCGATCGGCGGCTTCGGTGGCGGCGGCCGAGTCGACCCTGCGGATTTCAGCTTCTTCGCCACCGGCGCACTGAAGACCGCCGACAACACGGGGGTGTTCAAGGTGAAGCCCCTGCGGTTTCGCGACGATGGCCGGCCGGTGCTCGGGGCTGATGGCTTCACCAAGCTGCCGACGGAGTTCAGCCTGGTGGAGGCTGTTCCCGTTCCGGGCAAGGACCTCGTGGTGGGCTTCATCAACCTCCAAAACAAGGTCTATGTCGCCGGCTTCACGAAGAGCGACGGAAAGATCCTCTGGAAATATCTCTCGCCATATCATCAGGTACACGGCTCGCACAAGGCGCCGATGCCGAAGCCGGGCCTCTTGATCGGCTGCCTGAAGATCGCCGGCATCGTGGAGAACTGCGGCGACGCCGAGGGAGTGTTCATGATCCGCGGCAACCTGGGCGAGGACTACTACCTCACGACCGACGGCGTCTTCGTCGACATCCTCACGAAGGACGGCCGCATCCCCGGCATTCAGCGGCCGGAAAACGAGGAGGCCCTGCGGGCGATCTCCTTTGCCTCCCTCTGCGGCCGTGGCGAGCATTTCAGCGGTCTGATCAGCCGGCAAGCGGATGGCGTGGTGCGGTGCACCGGCGCCATGCCGGCCGACCAGGCCTGCAACATCATCCGCATCGAGGGTCTCGATTCGATCCGGCGATTTACCGCGCCCGATCTCAAACTCTCGCAGGAAACCCTGGTCAAGGCCGATCAGGACAACACCCGCCGTGCCCTGGCCGCCGCTCGGCCGCCGGAGCCCTACACCATCGGGGTCGCCCAGAAGGACGCCAAGGGGCAGATCGAGTGGAAAGCGGTCAAGCCGCTGCGGATCGCCAGCGACGGCCAACCGGTGACGGCCGAGTTTCGCGCCGCCTACGATGCCGACACCCTGTATGTCTCCTACAACGTCAACGATCCGACACCGTGGAAGAACAGCGGGAACGACCACCGCCTGCTTTTTAAGACGGGCGATTGCGTCGACTTCCAGCTCAGTCCGAGCGGCAACACCACCGGCAAGGCCGTGGCCGGCGACCTGCGGATCTTGATGGCGAACTTCAACGGCAAGCCAACGGCGGTCCTCCTGAAGCCCGTGGCCCCAGACGCACCGGTCTCTGACAAGCACAACTTCACCAGCCCCGTGATGACCGTCAGCTTTGACCAGGTGAAGCTCCTGGCCGACGTGACTCCCACCGTCGCGGTCCGCGGCAACGGCTACACCGTCACGGCGGCGATTCCGTGGGCGGTACTGGGCGTCGATCCCAAGGCGGCGCTGAAGCTGCGCGGCGATGCCGGCTTCATCCTCTCCGACCCTTCTGGCACGATCAACGCGGCGAGGGTCTACTGGTCGAACAAGAACACCGGCCTCGTCATGGACCAGCCCGGCGAGGCGATCATCACCCCACAGGGCTTCGGGGAGTTTCTTCTCGCGAACTGACCCGAGCGTGGCGAAACGGATCCGAACAACCTTGGGCTGCTTGAGGTCGAATGGATCGCATTGACGAGGGACACAGCATGAAAACCCTGCTCCTCGCGGTCGCGCGCGCGATCGTGGCGGTCGCGTGCGCGATCGTGCCGGCTGGGCTGCCAGCCGCTGCCCCGGCCGTGCCCTGGGAAGCATCGCGGGTCGTGGGCACGCCCGAGCCCCCACCCCCCATGCGAACCCGGCGGATCTATGAGCACCTGCGGTTTCCGGCCGCCACGTGTCTGGCCACCGCCCCCGGCAGCGACCGCTTCTTCGTGACGCAGCAATATGGCGGCAAGGCATTCTCGATGCCGCCCGACCGCGAATGCCGTAAGGCCGACCTCTTCGTCAACATCGCGGATCTCGTCGCGAGGCTCAATGCGAAGCGGCCCGCGGCGGAGGAACTCGTGCCTGGCGGAATCTTCCATTTAGTCTTTCATCCCGACTTTGTCACCAACCGTTTCTGCTATCTCTGCTACACGGTCGGCTACCGCGACGAGTCGCGGCCGCCCTTCGCGGAAAGCACCCGGGTGGTGCGGCTTTCTGTGACCGATGATCGCGGCGTGCCGCGGGCCGATCCGGCCAGCGAAGTCGAGGTGATCACCTGGCCGGCCGGCGGCCATAACGGCGGCTGCCTTGCCTTCGGCTCCGATCGCACGCTCTTCATTTCCACCGGCGACGGCGGCGACCATTTTCCCGCCGACGGCACCAAGACGGGCCAGGACGTTTCCGATCTGCGGGCCGCGATCCTGCGGGTCGACGTCGATCATCCGACGGAGGGCCGCGGCTACTCCATTCCCAACGACAATCCGTTTCTCGACACGCCGGGGGCCCGAGGTGAGATCTATTCGTTCGGACACCGCAACCCTTGGAAGATGAGCGTCGATCGGGGCACGGGCGAACTCTGGGTCGGTGACGTCGGGCTCGAGGTCTGGGAACTCGTCTGCCGCGTGAAGGCTGGCGACAACTACGGCTGGAGCATCAAGGAGGGGAGCAACTCCATCCATCCCGACTGGCCGCAGGGACCGGCTCCGATCGTCAAGGCTTGGGCCGAGGTGCCGCACACGGCCGGCGCGTCGATCACCGGCGGCTCCGTCTACCGCGGTGCACGATTCCCGGAATTGACCGGTCGCTACGTGTTCGGCGACTGGGTGACGCGACGGGTTTGGTCCATCGGCACGACGGGAGACGGCCCGGGACCGCTCGTCGATCTCGTCGCCCCCACGATCCGCGTGATCGGTTTCGCCGAGGACAACGCCGGTGAGCTCTTCATCCTCGACTACGACGATGGCTCGATCCACGAACTCGTGCGCAACGATGCCGTCGCCGACGCGGCAGAGTTTCCGGAGCGACTCTCTGAGACCGGGCTCTTTGCCGACACGGCCGCAGAGCGGCCGATGCCGGGCGTGACGGCCTTCGAGGTCGCCGCCGAGGCCTGGGCCGACGGCGCCCGCTCACGACGGTTCATCGGCCTGCCCGGCAGCGGCGGCGTGAAGCTCCATCCCGACAAGGCCTCGATCGCCGGCTCGATGTTTTCCGCCAAGCTCCACTTTCCGCCCGGTGCCGTGCTGGCGAAGACATTTGCCATCGAGATGGAGGCGGGAAACCCGGCGACCGAGCGCAAGCTCGAGACCCAGTTGCTGCATTTCGACGGTCGGCACTGGCACGGCTACTCCTATGCCTGGAACGACGCAGGGACCGACGCCGACCTTGTGCCGGCCGAGGGCCGTTCCCGATCGCTCGTGATCACCGATCCCGCCGCCCCGGGGGCCAGGCGGGAGCTTTCCTGGCGGTTTCTCGGCCGCAGTGAGTGCCAGCGGTGCCATAACGAGTGGGCCGGAACCACGCTCGCCTTCAACGTCGCCCAGCTGAATCGCGACGTGGATCTTCCCGACAGAGCAACGCGGGTGAACCAGCTGCGGGAGTTTCGCGACCGTGGGCTCCTGCGAGACGTGGTCCTCAAGCCCGACCTCGACAACGATCCCTTTGCCGTCACGCGGCGGCCGGGCACGGAGGCCGAACTGCCGAGGCTTGCCGACCCGCACGATACATCTGCGTCACTCGACGCCCGGGCACGGTCCTACCTCGAGGTCAATTGTGGCGGCTGCCACCGGTTTGGCGGCGGCAGCGTGCCGCACGTGCATCTCAATGCCGAGATCCCGTCGGCAGATCTCGATGTGATCGGCATGCGGCCGACCCGCGGTGATTTCTCCATCGCCGATGCCCGCGTGATCGCGGCCGGGGCGGCCCACCGTTCGACGCTTTGGTATCGGATGGCGACAAGCGGCCCGGGGCGGATGCCGCACATCGGCGCGGAGCGTGTCGATGATCGTGGCCTCGTGCTCATCCGCGACTGGATCGCATCGCTGCCTGCCGACACCGCCGATCGGCGGCTCGTAACGCGGCTTGCCGCGATCGATGAGCCGACCGTGCTCGCGCAGGAGAGCCAGGCCGCGCCGCGGGAACGATGGCAGCTCGGTCGCCGGCTCGCTGCCGAGGCGGGCCGCAAGCAGCCTACGGACGACGATCTGACAATCGCAGAGGAGAGGCGACGGTCGAAGGCCGCCAGCCGCGTTGCCGATCGTGAGCAGGAGCGGAACAAATTGCTCTCCGAACTGCTCGGATCCACGACGGCCGCCGCGTCGCTCGCCGACGCAGTGGCTGACGGTCGGCTGCCCGGCGCGACACGGAGCCTCGTCCTCGCCGCCAGCGTCTCGGCAGATCCGACGATCGTTGGTCTGTTCGAACGGTTTCTGCCTCCCGACCAGCGGGTCAAGCGGCTCGGCACGTCCATCGACGCCCGGGCCATCCTTTCCCTTGCAGGCGATGCAGACCGGGGCCGGCAGCTCTTCGCCGAGTCGCAGGCGGTGCAGTGCCGCACGTGCCACGCCGTCGGCGGCACCGGTGGCGCTGTCGGGCCCACGCTCGACCGCGTTGGCACCCGGCTCAATCGGCAGCAGATCCTGGAAAGCCTGCTCGAGCCTTCGAAGACGGTGGCGCCGGAATACCGCACGTGGCTTGCCCTCACGGAAGACGGCCTCAGCGTCACCGGTCTTCTTACTGAGCGCAACGAGGAAACGATCGCACTCGTCGACGCCGCTGGAAAGCGGACCGCTCTTGCCGCTGCAACGGTGGA
>JBIIMX010000144.1:0-7724 GCA_044337765.1 Pirellulales bacterium
ATCGGCGAACTTCTGGAGGTAGAAAAAAATGAGCCCGTGCACGGATAAGGAGACTCCCCCGACGGTTGGAGAACCGTCAGTCAGTAGAGCCGCAGACCCTGTTCCTGTACAGAAGCAGCCCGTGTGCGGCGTGGTAGAGGGCACCGCACTCCACGTCCACGTCCGCAGTCTGCTCGAGCAGGGTCACGAGCCGGTCGGCCGCTCGCGTTACCCATGGCTCGGCCAATTGCTCATCGTCGAGCGACAGGCTCAGCACCTCGAAGATATGACCAGTCGCCGACAGCCTGGCGAATACGTCGGCCGACGTGCCGGGCCGCTCGAAAGAGTGGATCGAAAAACTACCGTCGGCCTGTTGGAAACGTCTGGCGCGGTCGACGCACTCGTCGATGACGTCCTGCGCCGCCGCCCAGCCGCCGGCGAGTTGCTCCGGAGTGCGGCCGGTGGCGTCGCGGTATTTCTTGAGCGCGGCCACGAGGCCGTAGAGGCGGTGTGCACCGCCGCAGGCGCTCGCGAAGATGTCGGCATCGGCCTCCATCTCCACCACCCGTTCGGTGCTCCACTGTGCGCCGTCGCTGGCTGTCCAGGCAGCATCGATGGGGAGGTAGGCGGAGAGCGCCATGAGGGTCCACGTCGCCTCGCGGCCGGGACGGATGTCGGCCTGCGCCTGCGTGAGCAGATCGTTCACGGTGAAAGCCTTGTTTCCGACCATGAGTTTCGTGTCGCGGGGAATCCCCTGCCGCCCGCATTGCGACAGGTAGCCCAGCCACTGGTCCGGATGGCCCTGCCCAGTCGTGCTGCCCTCCTCAACCACGGCGACCACTCCTGGTGATCCGGATCGGAGGATCCAGCCGGTGAGCCGGCCACCGTCGAGCAGGTAGTCGAGCGCGGCCGACTCCGCTCCATCGTGCCGGAGGGGGAACTCCCGGCCGAACGCCAGGATGCCGTGCACCACCTGCCAGGCCCCGTGTACCGAGGCATCCAGCCGGCGGTCGTCCCGGGCGTGGGTCAGAACTGCATCGATCCGCTTGCAGAGCGGGCGGCGGTCGATGGCGGGGGCAACGCGATCCTCACCCTGGCTGGCCACCGGGGCGGAGGCGGGATGCAGTCCGCAGCCGGCTACCGTTGCCAGCAGCAGCCCAGCGACAGCCGCGATCGAAGACGCCGCGGTCCCCCAGAGCCGTGGGCGAACAGAGGATGTGGCACCTGCGTAGAACGAGGCCATGGACACGACAGAATGTGTGGAGAACGGTTTTGGAACGCCGGTCGCCGACCGGCCATGCTGCTAGAATACTTCCGGGTTGGTCATCCGGCGTCAAAGCCCCGCTTTTGAGGAGTTCCGAGGAAATCATGCCCTTTTTGTTCTTCGACCCGATGTACATGCTCGCGATCGCCCCCGCCATGCTTTTGGCGATGTGGGCGCAGTGGCGAGTCCAGTCGTCTTTTGCGGCGGCTTCCCATGAGCCGGCCCCGCTTTCGGGCGCGGCCGCTGCCCGTCACATCCTCGACTCGGCCGGTGCCACCGATGTGGAGATCGAGTCTGTGCCGGGCCAGCTCACCGACCACTACGACCCGCAGGCGAAGGTGCTGAGGCTTTCGCAGAATGTCTACGGCAGCCGTTCGCTCGCGGCCGTGGGCATCGCGGCGCACGAGGCCGGCCACGCGATCCAGGATCATCAGGGCTACTCGATGATGGCGATCCGCAACGCCGCCGTCGGCGTGGCGAACTTCGGCAGCGGCTTCGGATTGATGGTGTTCATGATCGGTCTGGCAATGGCGCTCAAGCCGGTGGCCTGGCTGGGCATCGCGCTCTTCGGAGCGACCGTCTTCTTCCAACTCGTGAACCTCCCTGTGGAAATTGACGCGAGCAACCGGGCCAAGGCGCAACTGGTGAACCTTGGCATCGTGCCGGTCGGCTCGATGGCATCGGTCAACAACGTGCTCAATGCCGCGGCCTGGACCTATGTCGCCGGCACCCTCCAGAGCGTGCTCACGCTGCTCTACTACGCCAGCTACCTTACTGGCGGCAGCAGCAGCAGCGACTCCGAAAGGTGACCGGAAAAGGAGGCGAAAAGGGGACGCAGCTCATTTCGTTCGGCCTTTTCGCGTGCGAACGAAATGAGCTGCGTCCCCTTTTCGCGTGACGCGCCTTTTCCTTCAATGGTTCAATGAATAGAGCAGTACATTGAGCGCGATCTTCTCGGCGTCGTCCCGGCCGTAGCCGGTGCACTCGAGCGAGTTTTGCTTTTCAAGCGCACAGGAGAGATCGTACGGCGAAAAGATCACCGCCCACCGATCCCCCATCCGCACGCCCTCGAGCTTCGGCGGCACCTGCCTCTTCCGGACGTTCAGCGGGCCATCGCCACCAGCCGGCTCGCGAAGCGTCACGGTGCGGATGTCGTAACCGCCGTAGGCGGCCGCCGTGTAGATAGGGTCGTCGGCAGGAACCTCTTCGAGTTTCTGGGCCGGGAGCACCGAGGCGATCTCGGCGCGAAACGCCGTCGTGAATGCGGGAGATGCACAGACACTGTCTGCCAGAAGCGTGCCGCCCCGCTCCAGAAACTGTCGCAGTCGTTCCCGCCGCGGCCCATCGAAGGCGAATCCCTGCCGGCCGTGCATGAACACGAGGTGGTAGTCGAAGAGGGACGGGTCGGCGGGATCGATCTGTGTCGGCGTGTCATCGACGCGGACCCCCAGTTCGCGGGCCGCAGCACGGAGGATGTTGGCCAACGCCGCTGGTGCCGCATCGCACATGCCGGAGTGCTTGAGCTTGGCGATGGCGATCTGGCCCCGCTCCAGTGTGTCGGGCTCCCGGGGTACGGCCCGGTCGAGCACGAAGAGTTCGTCCTTGCGCTTCAGTTCGCGGTTGGTGGCGTAGGCGATCACGTTCGTGCCGATGGCCAGAGCCGCATCCACCTCGCGACGGACGGAATCGGGCAGACTGCGGCTCGACGCACCGCCGAGTTCCCAGAGGCAGGAGAGACTGGGCATCGCGGCTTCTGGGCGTTGCGCATCGGTCGGTGGGGCATAGATCAGGCAGGTGCGGCAGCCGTAATCGACGCCCAGGAGCGGCCGATGCAATTCGGGCGGGACGATCTCCTCGGCGTGCCACGCCGGGTGCTCCGGGGGCAGGAGGTGCAGCTGGTATTCCGGCTCCGGAAAGATTTCGCCTACGAGACGCCGCAGACGCTTGTCGAACTCGTTGCTCGCCGGACAGCAGGCCTCCGCGAACACGAAGCCGCCCTCGTCGATGTAGCGTCGCAGGCGGCCGCCCGCATCGGCGCCCAGATTGAAGGCGTCGCGACCGGACAGCCAAAACACCGGCGCTTGCAGCAGGTCTTCAAGCGATGCGGAGGGGGTGTCGAGAACGTGCCACGAGAGCCCCGCAGGATGGTCTTTTCGCCAACGCGACTCCACGTGCTCCACGAGATGGGCAATGTCGTGACCGTGGCGGTTCCAGTCGTCATCGGGGCCGTGGCGGCTCTTGGCCACGAGCACGGGCCGCCGGCCCTTGGCCAGAAACAGCAGCGCGAAGCTGGTGGCCACGGTGGGATCCTCGATCCGGCCTCCGCGGAAGGCGCCCGTCAGGCCGTCCTGAGTGGCGACGAACATCCGCGCACCTTCGAGATACCAGTCCGACTCGCCGATGAAACGCCGTGCCGTGAACCGCCCCACCCGCTCGAGACCATAGAGATAATAGTAGAGCCACGTCTGCCCACCGCTGCCCGGGTTTTCAACGACGGAGAAGCGGCGTCCAAGCCATTGGAGTCCGCGTTCGAGCACCTTCGGAGAAGACCCGCCGCCGCAACAGGAGACGCTCTCGGCGCCAGCCCGTGCGTCGGGCGTGCCGATATGTTCCGAGGTGATCCAGATGCTGGCGATACCCGCACAGGTCATGCTGCCCGAGCCGGCTGTATTGCCGACGGTGTAGCCCCACGAACCATCGGGATTGGCGCATGTCGCCCAGTATTGCTGCGCCCGAGCCCAGACATCGCGCTTCACGCGGACGCCGGCCAGGTCAGCCTCGTGGAGTGCCAGCAGGGCGAACTGGGCGTTGGAGTTGTCGCCTGTTCCCTTGTTGCTGCCGTAGGACCAGGAGCCCGTCGCCGGTCCCTGCGACACCTGCGCCTTCTCCAGCCAGTCGACGTTTCGTTCCAGGATGGCGCGGTCGGCGTCGGGTGAGAGCATCGCCAGCACGAGCGTCTGCAGCGAGACGGAATAGGTCTCTTCGGGCTTCTGCCGCCGCAGCCAATCGAGCCCTCGCTGCATGGCGAGATGGCTGCGGTCGACGCCTGCATTGGCCAGCGCCAGCATGACGAGCGATGTGGCGCCCACCCGGGTCTCTTCCGTGCGCATCGAGCATTCCCATGATCCGTTCCCCTCCTGCTCACGGATCAGCCAGTCGCGGGCCTTGTCGATGGCCCGCTGGATCTTCTCGGGCGAAACCGGTGCCGGCTCGGCTGCCCGGCCGAACACCGCCAGAACGCCAAGGAGGGCGGCAAGCAGGAGCCGGGACACCGCACGGGCGCTGCGACCGAAACATGGCTCCGGGAAATCCACGACGGACCTCTCTCTCGTTGGACTTTCCTCATCGTACCGGTTTTTCTTGATGGGCATAGTTCGAACCGGCCAGGCAAGCCTGAAAAGCGAGCGGCATCGGGCGGTGCGTTTGCCGGTTTGGGTGCCGGGCCGGATACTGACATGGAGTGCCGTCACGCACGCACTGTCAGGTTCACAACCGGAGGGATCAGAGGAGTGTCCACCGCCGCCCGCCCCAAGACGCTCGACGAGATTCTGCAGGAGTTCTCACAGCATCGGAAGCTGATGCAGGAGGAACTGCAGAAGGTGATCGTCGGCCAGAACGACGTGATCGAGCAGCTCTTCGCCGCCATCTTCACCCGCGGTCACTGCCTGCTGGAGGGCGTGCCGGGGCTCGCCAAAACGCTGATGGTGTCGACGCTGGCACGGATCCTCGACGTCGGCTTCAAAAGGGTGCAGTTCACGCCCGACCTGATGCCCTCCGACATCACCGGCACCAACGTGCTGGAGGAAGATGACGCCGGCCGGCGTCGGTTCCGCTTCGTGGAGGGGCCGATCTTCACGAACATCCTGCTGGCAGACGAGATCAACCGCACCCCGCCGAAGACGCAGGCGGCGCTCCTGCAGGCGATGCAGGAGAGGGAAGTCTCCGTGGGGCAGGAGACCTATGGCCTGCCCGATCCTTTCTTCACGATCGCCACGCAGAATCCGATCGAGCAGGAGGGGACGTATCCGCTGCCGGAGGCGCAGCTCGACCGCTTCATGTTCAACATCAAGGTCGGCTATCCGACGGCGAGCGAGGAGGAGCAGATCCTGATGGCGACCACGCGGGCCGAGAAGCCCGAGGTGCGGAAGGTGCTGTCGGGCAGGGCGATCGTCAACATCCAAAAGCTCGTCGGCAGCGTGGCGGTGAGCGAATACGTCGTCAAGTATGTGGCGCGACTCGTCCGGGCGACGAGGCCCAAGGATCCGCAGGCACCGTCCTACGTGACCGAGTTGGTCGACTGGGGCGCGGGCCCGCGGGCGGGGCAGTTTCTCATCCAGGGCGGCAAGGCGATGGCCGCGATGGACGGGCGATTCAGCGTGTCGCTTCAGGACATCCGGCGAATCGCCGTGCCGGTGCTGCGGCACCGTATCGCCACCAACTTCCAGGCGCAGGCCGACGGGCTCTCCAGCGAGTCGATCATCGAGCGTCTGGTTCGCGAGATTCCCGAGCCGGAGATTCCGAAACTGGTGAAGTAGGTCACGTCAGGAGATCTGGATCCGGTGCCGGTGCCGGGACGGGAGCGAGGCGATGGTGCGGGCGGTCGAGGAATACCTGAAGCCGGAGGTGGTGCGGCAGATCGCGCGGCTCGATCTCCGCGCGCAGTTCATCGTGCGCGGCTTTCTGCAGGGGCTCCATGCGAGCCCCTATCAGGGGTTCTCCGTCGAGTTCAGCGAGCACCGCAAGTACACATCGGGCGACGATCCCAAGGACATCGACTGGCTGGTCTACGCCAAGACCGACAAACACTACGTCAAGAAGTTCGAGGCCGAAACCAACATCACCGGGTATCTCGTTGTCGATGCAAGCGCCTCGATGGCCTACACCTACCGCCAGGAAATCACCAAGCTCGACTACTCGATCTCGCTGGCCGCGGCCCTCTGCTGGCTGATGGTCCATCAGCAGGATCCTTGCGGGCTGATGGTCTTCGACGAGAAGCTTCATGCGAGTCTGCCTGCCCGCTCGAAGCGGTCTCAGATCGCGCAGGTGCTGTCGGTGCTCTCGAAGGTGAAGCCCTCCGGGAAGACCGACATCGCCCGCAGCCTCGTTCAGGTGGCTGCGATGCTCCGGCACCGGTCGCTCGTGATGGTGTTCAGCGACCTGCTGGCGGATCCGGAGCCGGTCCGCGACGCACTCCTGCGGCTCCGGCACCGCGGGCACGACGTGATCCTCTTCCATGTGCTGGACGAGGCGGAGGTCCGCTTTCCGTTCGAGGGGATGGTGGAGTTCACGGAGCCCGAGTCCCTCGAACGCCTGATCGTGGATGCCGACGCGGCCCGCAAGCAGTATGTCGCGAGCGTGGAGGCGTTTCGGGAGGACTACCGCAAGACCTGCTTTCATGCCGGTATCGACTACGTGCCGCTCGACACGAGCATGCAGTTTGACCGCGCCCTGCTGGGATATCTCTCGAGCCGCCGCAACCGGTTTTGAAGTCACGCTGCCATGGGCCTCTCCTTCCTGACACCGATGCTGCTGGGTGGTGCGGCGCTCGTCGCCGTGCCGCTGCTCCTCCATCTCATCATGCGGCGGAAGCCGGTGAAGCGGGAGTTCCCCGCGCTGCGGTTCCTGCGTCAGAAGGCGGTCGCGAACCGTCGTCGTCTCCGGCTGAGCCACCTGTTTCTGCTTCTGCTGAGGATGGCGGCTCTGGCACTGTTGGCACTCAGCCTGGCGCGGCCCGTGCTCCGTGGCGCCGGCTGGCTGGCCGACGGCGAGGGGCCGGTGGCGGCGGCGTTTGTCTTCGACACGGCGCCGCGGATGCTTCTGCGCGAGGGGAATCGCACGCGGCTGGAGCAGGCCGCCGAGATGGCGCGGGTGCTCGTCCAGAAACTGCCACCGGAGAGCAAGGTCGCCGTTCTCGACACTGCCGGCGGTCCGGTTGCGTTTTCCCCGACGATTGCGGCGGCCGCGGCCCGTCTCGACCGACTCGCCGCCACCACGCCGGCGGGCTCACTTTCGCAGGCGCTCGCCGCAGGCCTCCGGCTGCTGGCAGGCTCGGACATGCCGCGGCGCGAGGTCTATCTCTTCACCGATTGCTCCCGAGGCGCCTGGGACAATGCCCCAGCGCTCGACATCGCCGCGACGCATCCCGACACGAGCCTGCTCGTCATCGACGTGGGGGCGACGGCAGCCCGCAATTTCGCGATCGACGCCGTCGAACTCTCGAGCGACAGAATTCCCGCAGGCGCCCCGCTGGGAATCACGGTGACGACCAGCCGCGTCGGCACCGATGGCGGTCGGCCTGTGACGGTGGAACTGACCGGCTCCGATGGCCGCTCCGCACGTCGGGCGGTGAAGCCCGGGGCATGGAAGGAGGGCACGGGCGGCCAGATCGACTTCGAGATCACGGGGCTCGAGCCGGGCGTTCGGCAGGGGCGTGTGGTGATCGATGGCACGGACGACCTCGAGGCCGACGACGCCCGTTGCT
>JBIIMX010000145.1:0-7679 GCA_044337765.1 Pirellulales bacterium
GTTCCCCTTCCCCCGTGGCGGCGAGTTTCCAACTTGCCGAATGCGGGCATTTACCTGCTGCGGCGATGCACCGCCGTGGACGGCAAAGCTTCCGTCGCTCGGAGATTCCGACTTGCCACCCGGAGCGTCATGGCACGCACAACAAGTCGGACATCCTCCTCGTCTCCTCCACCTTCGCCGATCCCCGGCTACCCCCTTCCCGTGGCGGCGAGTTTTCAACTTGCCGTGTTCCGCTCCCCCGTGGCGGCGAGTTTTCAACTTGCCGTGTTCCCTCCAGATTCCACACGGTAAAAAACGTATGTCCACGAGGTGCCAATCGCCTCGGCTCTTTCCGCACCCAAGAAAGAATTTTCCATGTCGGGCCATGACCTCGTTTCCGATTTCCAGGCCCGTGGCCTGATCCATCAGTCGACCGACGCCGCTGAGCTTCGGCAGTGGCTCGCCACCCCAGGTCGCCGCGTCTACGCCGGCTTCGACCCGACGGCCGACAGCCTCCACGTGGGGCACCTGGTTGCGCTCGTGCTCCTGCGTCGCGTGGCCCACGCCGGCCACGAACCGGTCGCACTGATCGGTGGTGCCACGGGAATGATCGGTGATCCAAGCGGGCGGAGCGAGGAACGAAACCTCCTCTCCCCCGACGAACTGGCGGCCAACATCGCGGGGGTCGACCGGCAGATTCGAGCTGTGCTTGCCTCCACCGGCCAGACCGTCCATGTCGTCAACAACGCCGACTGGATGCGGGGCGTGGGCTATCTCGCGTTCCTTCGCGACGTCGGCAAGCACGTGCCGCTCTCACAGATGCTCGGCAAGGACTCCGTGAAGAGCCGGCTGGAGCGGGATGGCGGCCTCTCGTACACAGAGTTTAGCTACATGCTTCTGCAGGCATGGGACTTCGTGCATCTCTCCGACGCCCTCGACTGCCGCGTGCAGATCGGCGGCAGCGACCAGTGGGGCAACATCACCGCCGGTATCGAACTGGGGCGCCGGCTCCGCTCCCGCGAACTGCACGGCATCACCTGCCCGCTGCTCACCAAATCCGACGGCACGAAGATGGGCAAGACGGCCTCCGGCGCGATCTGGCTCGATCCCCGCCGCACGAGCCCCTACCGCTTCTATCAATATTGGATCAACCTCGACGACGACGACGCAGGCCGGTGCCTGGCCCGCCTCACGCCTCTTTCGCTCGAAGAACTCGCCGACCTCGACGCCAAGCGGGCCGCCAATCCGGCCGCCCGTGACTCGCAGAAGCGTCTGGCTGAGGAACTGACGAGGCTCGTGCACGACGATGCGGGACTCTTGGCCGCCCGGCAGGCCACCGAAATCTTTTTTGGCGCGGAAATCGGCAGCCTTGACGACAGCCAGCTCGCCGAGATCTTTGCCGACGTGCCCAGCCGGGAGTTTCCCCGCTCGGCCCTTGACGGCGAGGGACTGTCATTGGTCGAAGCAATCGCCGACACGGGCCTCGCCCAGAGCCGCGGAGCCGCCCGCCGCACGATCGAGCAGGGTGGCGCCTACGTCAACAATCGGCGGATCGCCGACGCGGCCTATCGGCTCACGGCGAAGGACCTGGCTGGTGCCGCTACCCTTGTGCTGCGTTCAGGAAAAAAGTCGTACGCAGTCGCCCGTTTCCGGTGACTCGCTTTTTCCAGTGTGACATGAATCCGCCGTCTCCGTGGCGGCGAGTTTCCAACGTGCCGTGTTCCCCTTCCCCCGTGGCGGCGAGTTTCCAACTTGCCGTGTCCCCTTCCCACGTGGCGGCGAGTTTCCAACTTGCCGTGTCCCCTTCCCACGTGGCGGCGAGTTTCCAACTTGCCGAATGCGGGCATTTACCTGCTGCGGCGATGCGCCGCCGTGGACGGCAAAGCTTCCGTCGCTCGGAGATTCCGACTTGCCACCCGGAGCGGCATGGCACGCACAACAAGTCGGACATCCTCCTCGTCTCCTCCACCTTCGCCGATCCACGGCTCCCCGTTCCCCCGTGGCGGCGAGTTTCCAACTTGCCGTGCTCCCCGTTCCCCCGTGGCGGCGAGTTTTTAACTTGCCGTGCTCCCCGTTCCCCCGTGGCGGCGAGTTTCCAACTTGCCGAATTCAGGAACTCCACACGCCACGCTCCCGTCGCCAGAACTCGAACGGGAAGTAAGCCGCATCACGATGCCTTTCTGGGGACTCACGATCCTGATTTTCCTGAGCTCACGTGCGAAACTTAGGTTCGCGCAGCATCGGGCCTGCTCCCGCCACTCCGCCCAGAACACCCAGCCCCCCGGCCACTGTCCGGGGCATCGGGTGTTCGACGTTGACCCCGCCTCCGGACCGGGCCTATTTCCTAGCGAGACCGTCGCTCCGTCGGCCCCGGAACCACTCGACCATGCCAACGACTCGCACGCTCGCTGCGACGTATCTTGCCGCCGCTCTCATTCTCATGTCGGCCGTGCCACGGTGCATCGCCGAGGATACGGTCGGCGGCGCGGAGGTGATCTCGCTGGAGGACCAGTTGAAGACTGGCCTCAAGGCCCGCCGACCCGAAGAGACGGAATTCATCGCCGAGGTGGCCCAACTCGTCGACACCGGAAAACTACCCCGCAAACTGGTCGACTCCGCATTCATGTGGGCCGTCCGTCGGGGCAAAAAGTACCCCTTTCCTGCGTTCGAGCAGGCGATCCGGCGTCAGGCAGATGCGTTGGGCGTGAACCTTTAGCAGCGGACGGCTTCCAAACCGTGGGGATGAGATTTCATCGTGTCTCATCCGCAAGTTGAAAACTTGCGGCCACGGGGAAAAGAAAACTTGCGGCCACGGAGCAAAGAAAACTTGCGGCCGCGAAAATGTGGCAACCGTGGGGATGAGATTCCATCGTGTCCTTGCCGTGCACATCACCCCGCAAGCAGTTCGCGGATGCGAGGATCGGCCAGTGAGTCGGCGATCAATCGGGCGCCGGTAAAATCGTGACGTCGGCTGTGGCCACCCGGCACCGCCACGGCGACGGCTCCCGCCGCGACCGCGGCCTTGCAGCCCGTTTGGGAATCCTCGAAGACGAGCATCGCGGCTGGATCCACCGCCAACCGCCGCGCCGCGGTCTGATAGATCTCCGGATTCGGCTTGCCGTGCGTCACGTCGGCACTGGTCAACACGAAGGCAAACCGCTCCCGAAGGCCAACACGGCCAAGCACATCCTCGGCGAAATCGGGGCCGCTGCTCGTGGCCACGCCGCGGGCGATGCCCGAGGCGTCGAGCAGGTCGAGGAGTTCCGCCGCCCCCGGCATCGTCCTCAGCTCCGTGTCGAGCAGAGACTGAAAAATCTCGTGCGTCTCGCAAGCCAGGGTCTCGACCGTGTCTGCCAGGCCATGCCACTCGATCATGATCCGCAGCGACACCTGCTGCGGCCGCCCCATCATCGCGTCGAGCAGATCGGGCTCGAACGGCTTTCCCCGCCGACGCAGCAGTTCCGTGCCGACGTGCTGGTAAAGTTCCTCGGTGTTCACGAGCAGACCGTCGAGGTCAAACGCGACGGCCTCGATGCGGGTTGCTGGATTCACGTTGGACGATGGATTCACACAGGGTGCTGAATTCATGTTGGAAGAGGTATTCATGTTGGCTCTCGGGCTGTCACGGTAACCGATAGATCGCGTAGCCGCGATTGGCATGAAGCCGTTCAAAGGGCAGCGAGTCCACGCCCGGTACGTCGAGCGGGATGATCGCATGGGTGGCGTCGTACTGCTCAGCCACTCGCCGCAGTCGCTCGGGGCCGAGCGCCGCCGTCGACCGCTCGAGGTTCACAAAACTGCCCTCGCGGGAAAAGCAGTCGATGATTCGCCGTCGCCACTCGACGAGCGACCGGGCATCCTGCGGGCTGTTCTTCCAGCCAACGACCTCGCGGCGACCGGTCCACCAGGTCAAGCTCGCCGCGCCGCGGGGCGTGAGAAAGCAGGCGTCGGCCGGCGTGTTGGCCGCGATCCAATGGCAGCAATCCTGCCAGGCGACCGCATCGACCTTCGCATCGCTGCGGGCCAAGAGTCCTGTGCGGCCTGGGAGCGGCCAGTGCCTGCTTTCATGGGCCAGATCGAGGCAGAGCAGCAAACCCACGATCGCGCGGATGACGGCAGGCCGGGCTGGCAACAGCACGCCGAGAGCGGAATCGTTCATGAGCACGGCAGCCGCGGCCGTCGCCAGTCCGAACGGCACGAGCACGTCGGCCAGCCGAAACCAGTAGAACCGCAGCAGGCTGTAGGTGGTGTTCGCCGCAAAAGGCTCGAGCAAAGACACGGCGATGCCACTGAGCGAGATCGCAAGCGACGCCAGCAGAAAGCGATCAACCCGCACGCGCGCGGCTCGCTCCCGCGTCGCCGTGCTGCCGTCCGACAGCCGTCGCAGGATCCACCAGAGCAGGATCGCCAACACGTGCCGGGCCACCATGCCATCGGCGAACGTCCGCGGCAACAGGTGATGGGACAATCTCTCGACGACGTGGATCTTCGCAGCCGCGGCCTTCATGGCGTGGTCGGCACCGGCGGAGAGACCCAATGCCGGCACGATCCCCGCAGCGGCCAGCAGAACGCCGCCGATGAGAAGCGCGGCCGGAAGCAGCGGATGTCGATGCGGGGCGGAACCAGCCGACGCAGTGGATCCTCCCGCAGACGCTCCTCTGGCGGCAGGAAAACACCTGCTCGCCACCAGCGCGACGAGTCCCCATCCGCCGACGATCGGGTGCAGGGCCGTGGCCCCACCCAACGTCAGCCAGGCCGATGAGAACCTGCCTCGTGCCAGTTCACCGATCGCCGCGAGCACCAACGCCCAGGCAAACACCTTCGACTCGCAGCCGCCAAGCACCCATTCGCCTGCGGCTGTCGTATTCCGCAGGGCCAGCGAGAAGACCGCCGCCGCCAGGATGCGTGGCCACGCGGCCGTGAGCAACGGCATGGTCGCATGCCGGAATCCAACGGCCAGCGCGAGCCAGCCGAGCCAGCGGCCGATCCAAGCCGCCTGCGCGAGCGGCAGCGACGCCGCCATCGGCCCCATAAAAAGATAGAAGACGCCGTGGGCGTCGGGGGTCTCGAGAAAAAAATCCCCGCGTCCCCAGCTAGGATCGGCGAAGTGGCGGGCCTTGGTGAGGTAGGCCGTTTCGTTGACGTCGGGCGCGGGCCAGGCCCCCGCTGCGGCAAAGATCAGGAGGATCGCCAGCACTTCTCCCAGAACTCGTCCCAGCACTTTCCCCGGCACCAGGCCCCAGCCAGCCGGTGCTCGTCCCAATGCGGAGTTCGTGGTGTCGCTTTCCCGAGCCATCATCGGTCCCTATAACCTCGATCATCACTCGCGTTCCATCGATCATCTTGATCTTCCCATAGGATACCGACAATCAGATGCCGAACCCCTCATCGCCCCGTCCGATACCGTCCGGCCGCGGTGCCCTTCTGCGGGAGGCGGTCGAGGAATCGACCATCGCCATCGTGGGCGCGCCCTTCGCATTGGCGGCAAAACTCGTCGAACGCGAGGGGTTCGGAGCGATCTATCTTTCGGGCGCCGCCTTCTCGGCCGGGTCGCTCGGCATTCCCGACATCGGCCTGTTCACGCTCGATCAGCTGGTGGACCAGACCCGCGTGCTTGCCTGTGCGGTCTCGATTCCATTGGTGGTCGATGCCGACACCGGTTTCGGTGGCCCCCGCGAGGTGGAGGAGTGCGTGCTGAAACTGGAAGCTGCCGGCGCGGCGGCGATCCAGTTGGAGGACCAGCAGTCAGCCAAGCGTTGCGGCCATCTGGCCGGCAAGCAGCTGATCTCCGAGACGGAGATGTGCGAGAAGATCGCCGCAGCCGCAGCCGCGCGGCGAGACCCCTCGACCGTGATCATCGGGCGGACCGACGCCCGTGGCGTGACCACCATCGACGACTGCCTGCGGCGGATGCACGCCTACCGCGATGCCGGCGCCGACTGGCTCTTTCCCGAGGCCCTGCGGTCACGAGACGAGTTCCGCCGGATCGGCAGCGAATTCGAGTCGCTGCATACGCCGCTGCTGGCCAACATGACCGAATTCGGCGTCAGCCCGCTGGTCGCACTCGAGGACATCTCTGCGATGGGCTTTTCCGCCGCGCTCTACCCCGTCACGCTGCTGCGGATTGCCATGAAGGCGATGGAAGCGGGGCTCGCCATGATCGCCGACGAAGGCACCCAGGAAAACCTGCTCGACCTCATGCAGACCCGCGAAGAACTCTACGACATGCTCGACTACGATCCGGCCCACCCCGAGGCATGGCTGGCGAAACACTCCGAAGGAAATCCCTCATGAACGCACCCTCATCCGCGACCGCGGCCAGCGAATTCGCCCGCGGTCTGGCTGGCATCGTCGCCGGCCGCACGGCGATCTGCTCGCTCGACGGCGACCTCCGCTACCGCGGTTACTCCATCGAGCCGCTGGCTGTGGCGGGCAACTTTGAGGAAGTGGCCTACCTGCTGCTCCACGGCGAACTCCCGACGGCTGTAGAGCTGGGGGCGTTTTCCGGCCGCGTGAGCGAAGCGGCCCGGTCGCTCGAGCCGGCGGTGACCGAGGCGCTCGAGAGGCTCGCTGCCTCCGCTCCCCACGCCTCGCCGATGGACGCACTGCGCACCGGCGTGAGTATGCTGGGCCAGTTGGAGGGAGACAATCTGCCCGGCTCACGGGGGCAACTCCTCGCGCAGGCAGAGAAACTGCTCGGGCAGGTGCCCGCAATCCTGGCTGCATGGATGGATCTCGCTGCGGGCCGCCGCATCGCCGCCTGGCCGGAGGGCTCGATCGCCCACGCCTTGCTCGAGCGACTCACCGGCCACGCGCCGCCCCAAGAGCACGTTGCCATCTTCGGCACCACACTGGTGCTCTATGCGGAGCACGAGTTCAACGCCTCCACGTTCACTGCCCGCACAGTCGTCTCCACTGGCTCCGACATGCATTCCGGGATCACGGCCGCGATCGGGGCGCTCAAGGGCCCGCTCCATGGCGGTGCCAACGAGAAGGTGCTGGAGATCCTGCGGGAGATCGGATCGGCCGACCGGGCCGACTCCTGGCTCCACGAGCAGTTCGCCGCAAAGCGGGTCGTGATGGGCTTCGGCCACCGCGTCTACAAGGATGGCGACGTGCGTGCGAAACTGCTCGGGCGGATGTGCCGGGAGATGGTGCGGGGGACGGACGGCGAGGCGATCGAGCATCTGGCCGAAAAGATCGAGCGTCTCATGCTCGATGCGAAGAGCCTCAAGCCCAATCTCGACTGGCCCGCGGCCCGCGTCTACCACGCCCTCGGCCTGCCCGTGCAGGTATTCACGCCGATCTTCGTGGTGGCACGGATGAGCGGCTGGACCGCCCACATCATCGAGCAGATCGGCGACAACCGGTTGATCCGGCCTCTTTCTCTCTACAGCGGCCCGCCGCCGCGAGACTACCGGCCGCTCGCCGACCGTTGAGCGGGTGGCGAAGCTTGTCTCCCGTGGCCACGAGTTTTCAACTTGTGGAAGCTTGTCCCACGTGGCCACGAGTTTTCAACTTGTGGAAGCTTGTCCCACGTGGCCACGAGTTTTCAACTTGTGGAAGCAGGGTTCACGGCAAGTTAGGAAACTCGCCGCCACGGGGGGCAAGGCCCGGCAAGTTAGGAAACTCGCCGCCACGGAAGGCCCTGCCGAAGCCATCGACTCCGTGGCCACGAGTTTTCAACTTGTGGAAGAAAC
>JBIIMX010000146.1:0-7593 GCA_044337765.1 Pirellulales bacterium
GTGGCGATCCTCTACAGCCTCATCATCATGCTCGCCGCGGCCACGATCCTCCTCGGCCGCAACCAGAGCCTCTACGATTTCTGGTTCTATCTCACGAACTTCTCGCGTTATCCAGCTGAGATCTACTCCGGCCCCTGGGGCGGGCCGATCCGTATGCTCTGCACCTTCGTGATCCCGATCCTGCTCGTCGTGAACGTCCCGGCCCGGGCGATCGCGATGCCCCTCTCGGGTGAATCGTGGGGACTGATCGCAGTCGCCCTGATCGCGGCTGCAGCCTCCCTGCTGATCTCACGGCTCGTCTTCCAGGCGGCCCTGGCGAAATACCGCAGCGCCAGTAGTTGAAGTTCCGGGGCTGCCCATGCCCCGTCGCCGGACGTTCGCTACGGCCATCCAAGGCCTTCGCTCACTCGATGCTGACTGCGCTCCGGCATCCTGCCTGCGCTTGTCAGCAACGCCGGCGCTCGGGACATGGGCAGCCCCTCGCATCCTGAGAAGCAGTCGTGGGGGAAGCCGGGGATCGGCGGAAGCTCGAGGAGCTGTCTTTACGAAAAACACGATATCGTGTCGTTTTTTCTTTGCAAACGCAGTTTGCTGGTGCTGCGCATGGCATCCTGCCATGCCGTCTTGGGTAGCCGGGGATCGGCGGAAGCTCGAGGAGCATTAGGATTTTTCGACCTTCTGGGGAATGTGCTGCCGCAGGTCGTGTAAGGAGAAAAAGCCGTAGCGACGAGACTTCTGCCGTTCCCGGCGGTTTGGGCTCTGTGGGCCGTGGGCTCTGTGGACTCTGGCGATGCCGTCCCCGGCGGGGCAGCACCACTGGCGGTGTCGCTTCAGCCCCTATCCATGCCGGTCCTCCCGACTAAACTCTGGGACGGACCAGCACCGAGGGAGGTTATTCGTGCCGCTACAACTCGCCTTCAGCTCCAACGCCTATCTCGACGTGCCCGTCGAGCAGGCGATCGCCCGGATCGCCGGCTTCGGTTATCGCGGCATCGAACTTCTGGCCGACGTGCCGCATGCGTGGCCGGCCGGCCTCTTGCCGGTGCAGAAGGAGGCGATCCGCACCGCCCTGCAGAAAAACAATCTCGCGATCTCGAACATCAACGCCTTCATGATGAACGCGATCGCCGATCCGCGGCAGCCCTACTGGCATCCGGGCTGGACCGATCCCGACCGGCACTACCGTGCCATCCGCCGTGAACACACGAAGCGGGCCCTGCGGCTGGCGGCGGAACTCGGCGCGCCGGCGATCTCCACCGAACCGGGTGGCGAACTTGCGGAGGGGCAGAGCCGGGCCGCTGCGACCGACATTTTTTACGACGAAATCATGCCCTGCCTCGACGTGGCCGCCGAGTGCGGCGTGACGCTCCTGATCGAGCCGGAGCCCGGCCTGCTGATCGAGAAGTTTGATCAGTATCTCGAGTTTGCCGAGCGGGTCGACCATCCGTCTCTGGGCCTCAATTTCGACATCGGCCACGCCTACTGCGTGAGCGAGGATCCGGCCGAGTGGGTGCCCCGCATGAAGAAGCACACCCGGCACTATCACTTCGAGGACATCGCGGCGACCCGTGTCCACCATCACCTGGTGCCTGGAGAGGGCGCGATCGACTTCGCCGGCGTCTTCAAGGCGATTGCCACGCACACGCCCGACATCTGGATCACGGTGGAACTCTACCCCTACCGTGCCCAGCCGGACGAGGCCGCGCAGGCCGCACGTACGCACCTGCTCTCGGTCGCCGCAGCGGCCGCCGTGACCATCGCCTGACACCAACACGGCAGAACCAGTACATGCTTGCATCGCTGCCCGACTGGGTGAGACTCCTGCGTTTGCCCAACCATGCAACGGTGGTCGCCGACGTGCTCGCTGGCTTCTTGATCGTGTCGCAGGCCCGGGCGATTGCCTGGCCGGCGCCGGCCCTTTGGTGGGCCATTCTCGCATCGCTTGGCTTCTACGCCGCCGGCATGGTGTTCAACGATGTCTTCGACGTGGCGCTCGATCGTGAAGAGCGGCCCGAGCGGCCGCTACCGAGCGGCAGGATCAGCGTGCGATCGGCCGCGGCCGTCGGCAATGTGCTGATGGCGGTCGGCAGCGCCGCTGCCTGTGCGACCGCATTTGCTTCGAGGTCTCCATGGCCGGCCCTCGTGGGAGCCCTGCTCACCGCCGCGGTGTGGTCCTACAACCGCCACGCCAAGGCGACCAGCATGGGTCCGCTTGTGATGGGCAGTTGTCGGAGTCTGAACTGGCTGCTCGGCATGACCGCGGCAGGCGGACCGCATGGGCCGCACGAATGGCTGTTGCCGATCGGGATGGGTGTCTACGTGATGGGCATCACGGTCTTTGCCCGCGATGAGGCCGAGGAAAGCCGCTCCGGCACGCTCGCGGCAGGCACGCTCATCATGCTGATCGGTCTGGCCACTGCCGGGCTCTCCCCTTGGCTTGCCGCCCGCGCCGGTGAAAATGGAGTCTGGCTCACTAGTGCAAGGCTCGCCAATTGGCTCGTGCTCTGGGGAATGCTCACGGCGTCGGTGCTGCTGCGGGCGGTGCTCGGCATCTTCGATCCGACGAGCGGCCGCGTGCAGCAGGCGGTGGGGAATGCCATCATGGCGATCATCACGCTCGATGCCATTCTTGTGCTGGCGGTTTGCGGCGAGCCATGGTCGATCGTCGTGCTCCTGTTGCTCGTGCCCTTCCTGCTGGGCCGACGTTTCGTCAGCCCCACCTGACGCCCGTTTTCCAAGACCTCCGGTTCCCCACCATGCTGCTCGGCTTCAGCACCAACAGCATCGGCGACGTCGACCCGCTCGACGCGATCCCCATGCTCCGCGACATGGGATACGGGTCGCTCGCGATCACACTCGACCACCACACCCTCGATCCCTTCGCCGCCGACCTCCCCGCGACGCTCGTCCGCTGGCGTGATGCCCTCGCCGCCGCCGGCATGGCCTGCGTGATCGAAACCGGCGCCCGCCATCTGCTCGATGCCGAACGCAAGCATGAGCCGACGCTTGTCACGGCCGACCGTGAAGCCCGGGATCGGCGTGGCGACTTTCTCCGCCGATCCATCGACGTCGCCGTCGACCTGGGGGCGACCTGCGTCTCGCTCTGGTCGGGCGTGGTTCATGATTCCGCCGACGAGGCATCGATCTGGAATCGGCTCACGGGCAGCCTTGCTCCCGTGCTCGAGCATGCCGAGGGGCGGGGCATGCCGCTGGGATTCGAACCGGAGCCGGGCATGGCGATCGACACGCTCGCCCGGTATCGTCAACTGCTCGACCGGCTGGGCCGGCCCGGCCAGCTCCGGCTCACCGTCGACATAGGTCACATGGAGTGCATGGGTGAACGGCCGATGGCCGACGTGCTTCGCCCCTGGGCCGAGCATGTCGTCAACGTGCACGTCGACGACATGCTCGCCTGCCGCCACGAGCACCTGCCGCTGGGCAGTGGCGACGTTGACTTTCCGCCGATCCTCGCTGCCCTCGCTGCCGGCGGCTATGTCGGCGGCCTGCACGTCGAACTGCCTCGGCAGTCGCACCGCTGGTTGGAGACCGCCCGTCAGTCCGCAGCCTTCCTCACGCCATTGCTTCGCCAGCTTCCTCCGAAGGAGTCATCCCGATGAGTTCCGCAATGCCTTCCGGCCAGCCGCCCGCCGCTCACGTGCTGCTGCTCTCGATCCCCGGTTTGCGGCAGGAGGATCTGTCGCGGATGCCGACGCTGCAGGCGCTTGCAGCCGGTGGCGGCTGCGTGCCACTCGCGCCGGGATTTCCGGCGGTGACCTGCCCCGTGCAGGCCACGCTCACGACCGGCTCGCTGCCCGCTACCCACGGGATCGTCGCCAACGGTCTCTACGATCGCGACTCGCATCACCTCGAAATGTGGATCAGCCCCGACTCGGTGCACCGCGCCCCGCGGCTCTGGGATCGACTCGAGTCGGCCCGGCCAGACCTGCGGACAGCGGCCTGGTTTCTCCTCCAGTCGAAGCACGCCACCGCCGATCTCGTCTGCCTGCCGGCGCCGAAGCACAATCCCGATGGCACCGAGACGATGTGGTGCCACACGAATCCGGAACCGCTCTATGCCACGCTCCGCGACAAGCTTGGTGATTTCCCTCTCCATAAATTTTGGGGACCCATCGCGGGGATCGAGTCGTCGCAGTGGATCGCGAGGAGTTTTCTGGAGGCCTCGCGTGACAACCCGCCGCACTTTGCCACCGTCTACCTGCCGCACCTCGACTACGCGGCGCAGCGGACCGGCCCCGACAGTCCGCCGGCCCATGCGGCCTGTGGTGAACTCGATGCGGAAATCGCACGGCTCATAGACGGCTTCGCCGCGATCGTCGGCCGCGAGCGGCTCACGGTGCTGGTGGCGGGCGAATACCGGATCCGGCCGGTGTCGCACGCGCTCTTTCCCAATCGCGTGCTCCGCGAGGCCGGCCTGCTTTCCGTCACCGAGACGACCGAAGGTGAGTTGCTCGACATGCAGGGCAGCCGGGCCTGGGCCTTAGCTGACCACCAAGTGAGCCATATCTATCTTCAGAACGGCGCCGATGCATCGCTCGGTGAAAAAGTGGCGTCGCTGTTTCGGGGCAGGGCAGGGGTGGCCCGCGTGCTCTCAGGTGAGGACCTCGTCACAGCCGGCCTGACGGCCTCGGTGCCGCCCGACATGAAAAGCCGCTGCGGCGACCTCGTCATCGAGAGCACGCCCGAGAGCTGGCAGAGCTATTTCTACTGGCTCGACGACACGAAGGCGCCGCGGTTCGCCCGCACGATCGACATCCATCGCAAGCCCGGCTACGACCCGCTGGAATTGCACATCGACCGCTCGAAGCTGCCGGCCATCTCGATTCCGCTCGACGTGTCGCTCGTAAAGGGATCGCACGGGGCGATCGACCCTGCCAACCCGCACGAGACGATTTTTATTGTGTCGCGACCGGGCCTCGCCACCGGGCCGCTGGCCATGCACGAGATCGCAGGAATCGTGACCGGCATTTTTGGGTGTTCGTGACCGCGTCGACGCAGCGTGCGAGCAGCACCCTCCGATAAAAACCCCCGGCGTAATGTGCAGCGTCAGTAAGCTCACGCCGATTTTAAATTCCGCGGCATCGGCGTGTCCAAAGAAACGCTGCTGCGGTACCTCGAACAATTCGAAGACGCCTTTCTTCTCTTCAGCCTCACTCTGGCGGCAGAGTCCGAGAGACGCCGTCAGGTGAATCCCCGCGAACTCTACCTCGCCGACCACGGACTGGCCCATGCCTTCAGGGCGTCCGGGGGCTTGACCCGGTTTTGCCCCTAACCGCTTCCACTCTCGCTTTAAGAAGTAGCGAGGATCACTCCATGGACAAAACGACAGCAGGCAGCGGCGGTACTTCGGCGATTGGATTTCCCGTAGGTCGGCCACCTCGTCTTTTAGACCGGGTCCGAGATGCTATTCGTCTCCGGCATCTGGCGGTGAGTACCGAGAAGGCCTACGTGCACTGGACCAAGCGCTACGTTCTGTTTCACCGCAAGCGGCCGCCTTGGGAGATGGGTGAGCGAGAAGTCGCCTCATTCTTGACCCATCTCGCCGTCGAGGAGCGAGTGGCCGCATCGACACAGAACCAAGCCCTCGCAGGACTGCTGTTTCTCTACGATCACGTCCTCGGGCAGCCGCTTGCGCAGTGTGAAGGTATCGTGCGTGCGAAACGTCCCAAGCGGCTGCCGTCCGTCTTGACTCCGGAAGAAGTGCAGCGGGTTCTGGCGTTGCTCACTGGGGATCAATGGCTCGCGGGCATGCTGCTCTACGGCGCGGGCTTGCGATTGCTTGAAGCCCTGCGGCTTCGAATCAAGGACGTCGATACGTCACGCTCGGAATTGACCATTCGGGAAGCGAAAGGCAACAAGGATCGCGTCACGGTGTTGCCGGAGTGCGTTCGGACTCACCTTGCCCGGCATTTGGAGCGACGACGCGAGTGCCACCTCGCTGCAGTCGAGGAAGGGCGGGGACGTGTGTTGCTCCCCGGCGCCTTTGCACGCAAGCACCCCTCCGCAGAACAGGAGTGGGCATGGCAATGGGTTTTTACAGCCAAGACCGATTTTTGGGATCGGCAGACTGGTCGCCATTACCGCCACCACATGCACGAGACAGTCATGCAACGTGCATTTCGGGAGGCTGTGCTCGGGTCGGGAATCGCGAAACGGGCAACCTGCCATACGCTTCGCCATTCGTTTGCGACGCATCTCCTGCAAGAGGGCTACGACATCCGGACCGTGCAGGAACTGCTGGGGCACAACGACGTGAAGACCACCATGATCTACACCCACGTCCTCAACCGAGGCGGTCGAGGTGTCCGCAGCCCGGCAGACCGCCTTGCGTGGGGCTCCTGATGGGACGCGTCAGGGCTATCGGCAAGGATGTTTCTGGTGGGACCGACGTCGCGAGCCGTTCTGCAGGCCGCCCCAACCAGTAGGCCACCCAACTCCTCTTTGCAGCGGGTGGTTATCCGACAGATAATCCTGCGAATGCTTCCAACGGAGGGCAAGCCACTGGCCGTAAGTCCAGTTTCGGTAACCATTTCCACAGAGCCCGGCCGCAACGCATCGGGACGTTATCCAGTGGGTGTGGCACGTTATCGAGTTCCGTAGAAACAGTAGTTATCATGGGAAGGCGATGCGACAACTTAAGCCCGAACACTTGTTCTTTGGCGGCGTTCTGCTCGTCATGCTCGTCAGCCTTGTGCTTCAACTGACTGGGCTTGCGCCGCGACTGGGGTTCTGGGTAGGCATTAGCGCATTCGGGGTCGGCTGGCTTCCTGCTCTGTTCGCCATTTTCTTCATCGCAATACCGGAGTGGTGGCGAGGGGAAACCCGGTGATGTGTCGGCATCGCCGTGGACACAAGCGTTGCGTAAGCGGTCGTCCAAACGCGGTCATTTCTGGACAACAGTCGGCAGGGGAAAGTTGCTCATGCCGCTTCATGTAGTGGACGGCGACCTTCTGAGACAGCCGGTTGATGCAATCGTCAACCCGTGGAACCGAAACATCATCCCGTGGTGGCTACTCTTGCCCCAAGGCGTTTCCGGAGCCATCAAGCGTTGTGGAGGGCTTCAGCCGTTTCGTGAAGTCGCCAAGGCCGGACCGATCCCACTCGGCGGCGCTGTGGCAACCAGCGCTGGGCGTCTGCCTTTCAAAGCCATCATCCATGTTGCCGGGATTGGTCTCTTCTGGCGGGCATCGCGGAAGTCTATTCAGGACTCCACGCGAAATGCGCTGGAAAAGGCCACAGAGCTCGGCGTGTCTAGTGTCGCGATGCCGTTGATCGGGGCTGGTACAGGAGGCGTACACCCAGCCGACGTCGAGGCGTGGATGTCTCAGGCGGTCACGGAATCCGCATTCCCCGGCGAGGTCGTCATCGTGCGGTATCGCCGGGACTGATAACCACCCGATGCAATGGACTCGCGATGAAGCCCTGCGGAGTGGAAAATCCTGTGGCCGCGAGCCATTGATCGGGATCGTTCGGCGACAGAAGCCCCCGAGCCAGAGCCGAGATGCCCGAAGCCGGGTTCCTACTTCACCCTCAAGCGGTTAGGAGGCAGTCGGCCGTGCGGTTGATCTGAGGTCA
>JBIIMX010000147.1:0-7579 GCA_044337765.1 Pirellulales bacterium
CGGTCCAATCGATCGCGGGCCGGCCGTCCCGCATCGTCACGGCAAACTCCCGCCGGTCGGCAAGCTGCAGCTTCTGCGGCTCGACTTTGCCCGTCGGTGCAAACGTGCCGATGCCCCAGCAGCCGAATGCCTGGAAGGCGAAGACGCGGTCGGGGGAGACGCCCGGCCGGAAGATATCTTTGAGCGTGATGCGGAAACCGGCCGACGTGTTGAAGTTGGCCTCGACCGAGAAGACGATCTTGCTGCCCGGCTTCGGCACGATGCCGCCATCGATGAGCGTCTTCCACGGCAGGGCGATCTCCTGCACGTAGCCCTTGCCGTCGGCGTTCACCGCGAAGGCCTGCCGGCCGCCGAGGGTCTTGGCATCTTTGACTTGAAAGCTGCCGCCAGATTCCTTCTTGCGGGGAAAGGCCAGGTCGATCACGTCCTTGCCCTCGCGGTCGCGCCAGGCCGTGACCCAGCAGACGGAACGCTCGCCCATGCTGCTCCGCGGATCCGGGCGGTCGGGATCGGCGATGATCCGCAACTGGAGGCTGTCGCCGCCCCAGCCGACGTCGCCGGCAACGAGCCCGGGATGGCTCAAGGGCGTTTCGTCGAGCCACCGCGCGAGCACGTAGAGGTTGTCCGCGTCGTACATGGCGTGGATCCACACGCCCATCTGGTCGCGGAGGTTCTCCACGTCGCCGCAGACAAAGACACCGCCGGAGAGGTCCCAGTCGTCGGCCTTGCCGTCGATCGCCATGGCCGCCGGGGTCGGAAGGATGCGAATGTTGAGGTTTTCGGTCTCGGTGGCGGCGGCACATGCGGCGGCGAAGACACCGCAAGACGTCAGGGCGAACGACAAAAACTGTCGCGAAGGCCAATACGAAAACCGGCAAGAAAACGTGTGCATGGGCTGCCTTTTTGGAGCTTTGTGAGCCTTTGTGAGCCTTTGTGGGACGCAGAAATCAGAGGTGAATGCCGGCGGCGAACCGTATGAGAAAAGGCATATGACGAAAGCCATATCTCAAAAGAATGACGCGGCGGTGCCAAAACTTAGCTTCGGTAGGCATAGAGCCCGGTCACACCTGAGCCGTGAAGGTGCATCACGCCCAACTCAGCTTTTTCGGCGGCCCTTTGTCAGGCCGGTCGGCTCGATGAGACGCGAAGGCGACTCGCGAGTGGCGGCCTTCGTGGCCGGGGCCAGACGAAACACCCCCTGGCCCATCGGCGAGCTCGTCAGCACGTAGGCCTCCCCGTCGGCGTCGCTGCCGAGCCCGAAGATCGGCAGGCCGCCCCACGGGATCGCCAGGTTCGTCGCCTTGCCGGTGGTCGCGTCGAGCTTCAGGCCCCAGAGCCGCCCGGAGACGAAGTCGCCGTAGAGATAGGCACCGACGAGCTCGGGAATTGCCCTGCCCCGGTAGACGAATCCGCCGATGATGCTCTTGCCGATCTGGTGATCGTATTCCCAGACCGGACCGATGAGCGGGCTCGCGACAGTGGGTCGATTTCCGAAAGCATGCGTTCCCTCGCGACCGCTCCAGCCGTAGTTGCCCCCTTTCGTCACCAGGTCGATCTCTTCCCACCGATCCTGTCCGACGTCGGCGGCCCAGAGCTCGCCAGTGGCCGAATCGAAGGCGATCTGCCAGGGATTGCGGAAGCCGAAAGCGAAGATCTCACCGCGGGCGTGCGGCGTTTTGACGAAGGGGTTTTCGGAGGGAATGGCGTAGCCTTTTCCCTCATCGCGCCGATCGACATCGAGCCTGAGAATCTTGCCGAGCAGCGTGTCGAGCTTCTGGCCGTTGCCGAAGGGATCGTCGCTGCTGCCCCCGTCGCCCAGAGCCCAGTAGAGGAAGCCGTCGGGGCCGAAGGCGATCGACCCACCGTTGTGGTTCCAGAACGGCTGGTTTACCGCGAGTATGAGTTCTTCGCTGGCTGGATCGGCCCGGTCGGGATCGTCGGGCTTCACCTTGAACCGGGAGAGGTGCTCGATCCGCTTGTCGCCCTTGAGGCTGTAGGTGACGAAGAACTGGCCGTTCTGCTCGAACTTCGGATGGAAGGCGAGGCCAAGCAGGCCCTCCTCGTTGTAGGTGCGCCAAGGCGACGCCTCGGGCCGCAGATCGAGGAACAGCTTGCCGGCGACAGACCCCGGCTTGAAGAGATGAATCATTCCCGACTGGTCGAGGATGAACCGGCGGCCCGAGCCGTCGCCGGCATGGGTCACGACCAGCGGCCGCAAGGGAATCGACGGGGTGCCGTCCTCGGTCTCGGGTGACCATCCCTCCCAGGTGGCGTCCGGCAGCGCGGCCACCGCCGCGACAGCCGCGGTGCCGTCCTCGAACGGGATACGACTTCCGTCGTCGGCCAGGTTTCGCACTTTGATCGAGCGGAAGGCCACCTCATCGCCATGGTCCTGAAGGCAGATGTGGCCGCGGTCTGCCTTGCCGAACTTCGGTAACGACGCAAATTTGCTGTTCGCAACCCGCTCGTTCCAGTCCGGGCTGCCCTTTCTGAACCGCTCATAGACCACTCCATTGACCGCCACCTCGCTGCCGCCGGGGGCGATCAGGATGTACACGTGGTTCCACTCGCCGGCCGGCCTGGTGGCGTCCGGGTGCTCCGGTAGCCTGCGGCCGACGGCCTCCTCCATCTCCCGCACCCAGTCGGGCACCTTTGGCGCGTAGAGCTGATAGAGCCAGCCGGAACGCTGGGGATCCTTGCCCGTTGCGTTGTCGAGCACCTGCACCTCGGGGCCGGTCATCCAGGGCTCCGGCTCCTCCTCGGTGACGTGAAACATGATCCCGCTGTTGCCGCCGGGGGTGATCCGGTACTCGAGCTGCAGTTCGAAGGCCCCGAACTGGTCGCGGGTGACAATGTCGCCGGCACCCTTGGCGGCCCGCACGAGCGCGGCCTCGCGAACCTGCCAGCCATCTCCGAGCGACTCCTTGCGGTAGTTGCGAAAGGCGGTTGCATGCGTGCCATCGAAGAGCAGCTTCCAGCCAGACCGCCGTTCGGCCTCGCTGAGCGTGTTCGGAGCCTGTTCGGCCCGGACCGTATCCATCATGACCGTCGCCAACACTCCGATCATGAGCAGCGAATGGATGCAGGACAGCCGACGTTGCAGACGCGGATTGGGCATCGCGAAAAGCTCCGTGGGGAAAGTACAGCACGGCGGCGAGAGCATCCGGCCTGTCGCATTCACCGTCGAGCCGGCCGTCATTCCGACAATCCTGACATGTCTTGGCAGGGTACTCAAACCGCCCCGCGTCGTGGCGGCAATCGCGAAAAACAACTCGATTTGACCAGATTCAACGCCAGGCACCGGCTTCCCGCAGGCACCCGTTTTTCCGAACGCAAGCGACCGTTTTCGCTCGAAGGTGCTTTTTGGGGGAGCTGTGTCATTCTCTATAGATTATGGGCGAAATCTTCATGTCCGCCGAACAGAGCCATCCGACGCAGCCTTCCCCACCGCCTGGCGAGGCGACGGTGCGGGTGCAGCAGCTCTTCGTCCGCTATCAGTCGCAACTGCGGTCATTCGTGCTGGCGCTCACCGGAGATTTCGGCGTCACCGACGACATCGTCCAAGAGGTGTTCCTCACGATTACGGCCAAGGCGGCGAGCTTCCGCCCCGACGCGAGCTTCCGGCACTGGATGCTGGCCATCGCGCGGCTGAAAGTCCTTGAAAGCCGCCGCGCGGCACGCCGCTTTTCACCGCGGGTGATCGAGTCGCTGGCGGCGGCACTCAAGCCGGAGACGCTCGGGGAAGACCGGCTCGGGCCGCTGCTCGACTGCCTGCAGCAGCTACCCCCAAAGATGCAGGAACTGGTCCGGCTGCGATATTTCTCGCAGCACGGCCCCACCGACCTGGCCGAGATGCTTGGCCGGTCGATCTCAGGGGTGAATACCACGCTCACCAAGGCCCGCGACCTGCTGCGGGAATGCGTGGATCGAAAACTCGCCGACAGTGCGGGGGCCGCATCATGAATCACGACTACCGCGACAGCCTGATCGATGCCTGGCTCAACGGCACGCTTGACGACTCGCAGTTTGAGGAATTGGAGGCCGAACTGCTCGAGTCAGGCGGAGCCCGGGATGCCTTCTGGGAGCGGGCGGCGTTGCACGGCCTCGTCTCCGAAGCTGCCCGCCTCGCATGGAGCGCAGACAGCGACCCGCGGCCGACGAGCCGACAGGCGGCCCGGCGGCCGGCACACCGGGCGGCGGCTGTGCGCGGCGCGGCAGCTGTGCTCGGCGCGGTGGCGATCACGGCCGCCGTGGCCCTGCTCGTCTTCTTTGTTCCTGGTTTCCCCGGGAATCAGTTTCCCAACAAACAGGCGGATGCGTCTGCACCCGCAAGCGTTGCCAGCAGCTCGGCGGCAATCGCTCCGCTGGCCACGGTCACGGGAAGCAAATTTCTGCTGGCCGGGGCTGCGGCCGGTTCACTCGCGGTTGGACAACCGGTCGGACCAGGGCGGCTGGTAATCCTCGATGGCGGCCTGGAACTGACGCTCCGAAACGGCGTAGTGATCACACTCGAAGGCCCGGCCGACCTCGATCTGGGAAGCGAGATGGAGGCCTTCCTCCACGACGGCAACGCCGTCGTCCGCATGCCGGAGGGCACCGACGGCTTCCGGCTCAAGACCGCCACGGCCGACGTGCTCGATCTGGGCACGGAGTTCGCAGTGAAGGCATCGCGAGGTTTTTTCACTGACGTGCAGGTCTACGAGGGCGCCGTGATCGCGACGGGCCGGTCGAGCGGCTCAGACCCGCGGTTTCCCAAGCGGCTGGAGGCTGGGCAGTCGGCCCGGTTCTCTCCCCATGGGCCGGAAGAGCCGGAGCCGATTCCCTATTCCGAGAGCCGGTTTGTCCGCCGGTTGCCGCCCGACGCCGGCATTCCCATCGCGCCATGGCCCGGGGTGCCGCGCGACGTGGTGGAAGACATCCGGCTTTTTGGCCGGCCGCAGCACGACTCGATCGCCGTACACCGCGCCCCCAAAACGGTCACGATCGACGGCCGGCTCGACGACTGGCAGGAGGGCCCGGGCTTCGTCAGCTTCCGCGACGGCACGCCCGCCTGCCCTGAGTGGGCCGATGGCCGGATGATGTATGACGACGGTCACCTTTACGTCGCGGCGCATGTGGGCGATCCGGAGCCGATGCGGAGCGTGATCGATCCCGCGATCGATGCAGACGACGGCTGGCGCGGGGGGAGCGTGCAGGTGCGGGTGTCGACCGATCGCGAGATGGGCTGGCCGGCGGACGGCAACACGGCCGAGTATTTTCTTCAGCGGAATCTCGAGCCGACGCGGGCGCAAAAAGCGGCCGCGCGGAATCCCCGGCTCGCGCACCTCACGCTCTGGTATCACGCGGCGAGCCAGACGCCATGCCTGACGATCAACCGCGGGATGCGTTTCGACACGCTCGAGTTGAATCCCCGCGGTTTCCGGGCCGCCTATACCCGTGACGCCAATGGCAAAGGCTACGTCTTCGAATACGCGATCCCCTGGCGGCTCCTGAACTGTGCCGACGATCCGCCGCGGGCTGGAGACATGCTCGCCGCCGTCTGGCAGGTGAACTGGAGCGATGGCGCCGGCCGGATGCGCCGCGAGCACATGGTCGAGATTCACAACCCCCACGAGCCGCTGCGGATCCACGTCTGGGAACGGGCGGCGACCTGGGGCCGGGCGGAGTTTCGGTAATGAAAAGGGGACTGGCTCGTTTTGCGAAGCAAAAGGTGCCTGTCCCCTTTTCGCAATTGGATGAGGGCGGGAATCATTTGCTTATTTTTCTTTTCTTTTCTCTTCTCTTCTGGAGGTGTGACATGGTGGTCTTCAACGCGGGAATAAGGGCCCGATCCGGCGGCCGGCGAGCGTTTACGCTCGTCGAACTCTTGGTCGTGATTGCGATCATCGGCACGCTCGTCGGACTCTTGCTGCCGGCGATTCAGGCAGCCCGCGAGTCGGCGCGGCGATCGTCGTGCTCGAACAACCTCAAGCAACTCGGCCAAGCCTGCCACAACTTCGCGGATGCCAAGGGCGGCTTGCCTCCCGCAACTTACTGGGCGAAATGGGGGTGGGGCATGAGTTGGATCGCGGGAATCCTGCCGTTTATGGAGGAAGTGGCCTTGTACGACAAGCTTGAGTGGGACAAGCTCGCGACAGCCGCCAGCCCTCATGGAATGAATCCTGAAGGCGGCACGACCACGCGACGTGACGCAATCTCGAAGTTTCGCCCGACCACCCTTATCTGTCCGTCGAGCCCGATGCCCCATACGCCGGCCGAGGGCCTGCATGGGATGCGTTCGCGTTATTATAGTGGAGTGCAGCCGAGCTACGCCGGCGTGATGGGGGCGAGCGACGCCATTTGGGATTCCAGTCGGACGTCACACAGCGGGAATCCCCGCAATCGGTGCACGTCGAATTCGTCGACAAGTTGGTTTTGCGAGAACGGCGCCTTGCCGGGCGCCTTCGTGAAGGGCGTCGCAACCGGCTACTTCGCCGCTACCCGGGGCATCAAACTGCGGCAGTTCACCGATGGTCTTTCCAAGGTGCTGCTGATCGGCGAGCAGTCGAGTTGGGGCATGTCAGCTGGCGTTCGATGCGATTGCCGTTCGGGTCATTATCAGGGCTGGTCGACCGGTGCTAAAGATGGAAATGGAAATCCTTCAAATGTCCAAATGGTAGATGGAGGCAACGTGGCGGTTATCCGCGCCTCCATCGGCACGATTCAGTGCGAAAACCGCATTCAGGTCTACGCGTTACCGGGGACCCAATCGCTGGTCGTCGAGGCAGACAGCGGCATCGCCTTTCGCTCTGCTCACGGCACCGGTGCGCAGTTCGTGATGATGGACGGTTCCGTGCAGTGGCTCGACGAATCGATCGAGTTCCGGCTCTACCAACTCTTGGCTATTCGTGACGATGGTCAAGTCACGGGAAACTAGCGAGATCATGATCATGTGGAATGTTTCAGCAGTTGTCGGCCATCGCTCACCGTTGTCGCTTCGACAGGTGACGGCGGCGGTCGCGCCGGCGGTGGCCGCTATGGTCATCATCGCGCTTGCCATCTCGGCCGGCTGTGGCCGCCGCGATATGGGCCGCGTGTCGGGTGCGCTCACGTTTGAGGGGCGGCCGGTGGCCAAGGCGATCGTAAAGTTCGCGCCCAAGTCGCGGCCACAAGGGTTCGGCCATACCGACGACGGCGGGAGGTTCCAGCTCGACACGCTCACACAAGGGGATGGCGCCTTCACCGGCCCGTGCGTGGTGCTGGTCGTGCCTGTCTTCGAACGATTGCCATCCGGCGAGGAGAAGCCCCGGCCCGACATCCCGGAGGTCTACCGGGCCTACCAGACCACACCGTTCAAGGCAGACGTCGTCGCCGGGAAGGACAATGTCTTCACGTTCGACATGCAGGAGTGACATAGCAGGGAGAAAGGAGTTACAACGGGGGGGCAGAAAAAGGGACCAGGCACACGCCTGTTTGGCATCACCTGTGCCAGCGACAAGATGCCCCCGGCACCAATGAAGAGGACCTGAACGATCTGCTCGGCGAGTGAGCGGGGCCGACGAACGCGAGAGCGATGGTGTCCTTCTTCATCGACTTGGGA